>NZ_VHIK01000003.1:0-243889 GCF_006680105.1 Bacillus sp. B4EP4a | reverse complement strand
TATATACATAATTAATAGTGTTATACTATATTCAATAGTGACATACTAATTAATCCGTAGAAGCTCAATTGTGTTTTTTATTTTTTTGTTTTTTTTATTTTTTGAATTTTCGATGAAATGTTCAGTGGTTATCTTCACATTTCAAATTTCTCTATCAATCATTAAATATGTGGGATTTTCCAATCGAATGCCTTTGATTAACAATGGGATCGTAAGTCGGAAAGGCAGAGCTAATTCCTTGTTTTTATATACGAATATATGTAATTTTTTATTTTTTTATTGTATTCAGTTAATTTTAGTATTATGGTTATATTAATTGAATGTTAAATCAAATTGATAATATATTATTATAGCTAAATTTTCATTTGCTATTGGTGCAGAGCTCTTTTTAGTCTCTATCGGATGTAAAAAACGAAAATATAAAATATATCGAAATAATTACATTCGCAATAAAATGAGCTTGATCAGAATGGTCTCCTTAGTTGGGAAATAAATTCTTGAATAAAGAGTGGTGAAAGTCTTTCACGCTTTTTTTCTATATATTCAATAAAAATACATATTGATTAGGGTGGTAGCAATGGGGAAACGTATAGAAAAAGTACTTGCGGCAAATCGTGGAGAAATAGCGATACGGATTTTTCGGGCATGTACGGAATTAGACATTCACACAGTTGCAATCTATTCAAAGGAGGATTATGGTTCTTATCACCGATATAAAGCGGATGAGGCATATTTGGTTGGGGAAGGCAAAAAGCCGATTGATGCATACCTGGATATTGAAGGCATAATTGCGATCGCTAAAATGAGCGGTGTCGATGCGATTCATCCCGGTTATGGTTTCCTTTCAGAAAATATTGAATTTGCGAAACGTTGTGAGGAAGAAGGCATAATCTTCATCGGACCAGAATCAAGACACCTAGATATGTTTGGTGACAAAGTAAAAGCCAGAACACAAGCTGAACTGGCTGATATTCCGGTTATCCCTGGTAGCGATGGACCGGTGACCAGTGTTGAAGAAGTAAAGGAATTTGGTAAACAATACGGTTTTCCAATTATCATAAAAGCCTCTTTAGGCGGCGGCGGACGCGGAATGCGGATTGTCGAAAAAATCGAAGAAGTTGAAGAGGCTTATGATCGCGCAAAATCAGAAGCTAAAGCAGCTTTTGGTAATGATGAAGTCTATGTAGAGAGATTCATACAAAATCCGAAGCATATCGAAGTTCAGATTTTGGCTGATACTCATGGGAATATCGTCCATTTATATGAACGTGACTGTTCCGTTCAGAGAAGGCATCAAAAAGTTGTGGAAGTGGCACCTTCCGTTTCCCTTTCCGAGGATTTAAGGGAAAGGATTTGTGAAGCAGCCGTCAAGTTGGCAAAAAATATTGATTATGTAAACGCTGGTACGGTCGAATTCCTTGTCGCAAATGGCGAATTTTACTTTATTGAAGTCAATCCACGGGTTCAGGTTGAGCATACCATTACTGAAATGATTACGGGCATTGATATTGTTCAATCCCAAATCATGGTAGCAGAAGGGCATGAAATCCATGGCAAAAAGATCGGGATTCCCGAACAGTCAGGAATCAAAACACATGGATATGCGATTCAATCACGGGTGACGACTGAGGACCCATTGAATAATTTCATGCCTGATACCGGGAAAATGATGGTTTACCGGTCCGGTGGGGGATTCGGTGTTCGTCTGGACGCTGGGAATGGATTCCAAGGTGCGGTCATCACACCATATTATGATTCCCTTCTCGTTAAACTTTCTACTCATGCGCTTTCATTTGAACAGGCAGCTTCCAAAATGGTTCGTAACCTTAAGGAGTTCAGGATTCGTGGTATTAAAACAAATATCCCCTTCCTTGAAAATGTTGTAAAACATGAAAAATTCATAAATGGGGAATATGATACATCATTCATTGATTCAACACCGGAATTATTTAGCTTCCCAATTAGAAAAGACCGTGGGACAAAAATGCTTTCATATATCGGAAATGTGACCGTGAATGGATTCCCGGGAGTCGAGAAAAAGAAAAAACCTGTTTTTGATCCAGCTCCAATTCCGAATGTTGGTGGCCTGCCGCTTATCTCGGGTACAAAAAATATACTTGAAGAGCAAGGTGCAGAGGGACTGGTCAATTGGATCAAAGAACAGAAAGAGGTATTGATCACCGATACGACTTTCCGCGATGCACATCAATCTTTACTGGCGACGAGAATTAGGTCGAAAGATATCCTTGATATCGCTGAGCCTACAGCAAAACTACTTCCTGATTTATTTTCAATGGAAATGTGGGGTGGGGCAACTTTCGATGTCGCATATCGATTCTTGAAAGAAGATCCTTGGGATAGGCTGATAAGTTTCAGGAAAAAAGCACCTAATGTCCTATTACAAATGCTTTTAAGGGCTTCGAATGCAGTTGGTTATAAAAATTACCCTGATAATGTCATTCGTGAATTCGTAGAGAAATCAGCGGATGCAGGCATTGATGTTTTCCGTATCTTCGACAGTTTAAACTGGGTTAAAGGGATGGAATTGGCTATTGATGCAGTCCGTCAATCCGGCAAAATTGCGGAAGCGGCCATTTGTTATACCGGGGATTTGAATGATCCATCACGCAGCAAGTATAATATCGACTACTATAAAAAAATGGCCGTGGAACTAGAACATGCCGGTGCCCATATTTTAGCGATCAAGGATATGGCCGGCCTCTTGAAACCTGATGCTGCATACCGCCTTGTATCGGAACTGAAAGAAACGACATCCCTTCCGATCCATCTGCATACTCATGATACAAGCGGGAATGGAATTTACATGTATTCGAAAGCGATCGAAGCTGGTGTGGATATCGTTGATACGGCGATTGGTTCTTTAGCTGGACTGACTTCGCAGCCAAGTGTACAAACACTTCATTATGCGTTGGAGGGGTCAAGCAGACAGCCTAAATTGGAAGTCGATTCACTAGAGCGTTTAGGAGAATACTGGGGAGAGGTCAGGAAATTCTATCATGACTTCGAAAGCGGCATGAATGCACCTCATACCGAAGTTTACAAACACGAAATGCCAGGCGGTCAATATAGCAATCTGCAGCAGCAAGCCAAAGCAGTGGGGCTGGGGGACCGCTGGCATGAAGTTAAAGAAATGTACCAGCGTGTCAATGTAATGTTCGGCGATATCGTTAAAGTAACACCTTCATCCAAAGTTGTTGGGGACATGGCTTTATTCATGGTACAAAATAACCTGTCTGAAGAAGATGTTCTGTCAAAAGGCAAATCCATCGATTTCCCTGATTCAGTCATAGAGTTATTCGAAGGTTATCTAGGTCAGCCAGTTGGGGGATTCCCTAAAGAGCTTCAGGAAGTTATCCTGAAAGGGAAGAAACCTATAACAGTAAGACCGGGTGAATTATTGGAAGAAGTGGATTTTGCAGCTCTTAAAGAAGAATTATTCAAGGAATTGGGACGGGCAGTCACCGATTTCGATGTGCTTGCATATGCCTTATATCCAAAAGTATTCTTGGACTACAATAAAACGAATGAGCTGTTTGGTGATGTTTCCAACCTCGATACCGCAACTTTCTTATATGGTATGAGGCTAGGGGAAGAGATCGAAGTTGAAATTGAAAAGGGTAAAACGCTCATCGTAAAATTGGTTTCAATCGGTCAGCCATTGGCTGATGGAACACGGGTTGTGTATTTTGAGTTGAATGGTCAATCACGTGAAGTGATCATCAA
The DNA here is from genome assembly GCF_006680105.1 of Bacillus sp. B4EP4a. Lineage (NCBI taxonomy): Bacteria > Bacillati > Bacillota > Bacilli > Caryophanales > Bacillaceae > Bacillus > Bacillus sp. B4EP4a. The sequence goes on along the minus strand of NZ_VHIK01000003.1, from coordinate 240,145 downwards.
GGATGAAAACATTAAATCTTCCGTTGTATCAAAAATGAAAGCTGACCCTAAAAATAAAGAACAACTTGGTGCGACAATGCCAGGTACGGTTATTCGTGTAGTGGTCGAGAAAGGCGATCAGGTCAAGCAGGGTGATCACCTGATCATTACGGAAGCGATGAAAATGGAAACGACCGTGCAAGCACCATTCTCCGGGACCATTAAGGATATTTATGTAAAAGATGGAGAAGCGATCAGTACTGGAGACTTATTGATTGAAATAACTAAGTAATATCGCTGACTGTGACCTTGTGAATGATTTGGGGTATATGGGGGTAGGCTTGAGGTTTTAAGCTGCCCTATCCCCTCTTTTTAGGCAATGTACGGTCATTGAACTTCCCTATAAGATAAAACAAAACCACCATTCCCGGGAATGGTGGTTTTGTTTTATCTTATTATATTATTGATTGAACAATCAGACATTAACGGGCGGGTACCGTTGGCGTTATATCCTGTTCATCCTGTCCTTTGACAGAGTGCGCGGAGTTCCTTTTTTGCTTGGCGAGGGCATTTTTTTTGCTTCTTGATGTCAATAGCATCAAATAGCTCATTACACCAAAAAAGCAGGCAATGAATAATGCGTGTGTCAGTGCGATATATAAGTTTTGCCTTGAGAAAATGATAAAGGCACCAGCGGTAACTTGTAAAAATACGAGAATGAATGCAGCAATCCAACCGCCATATAACACTTTTTGATTTTTGTAATGTTTTTTTGCGATATAAGCCACATATGATACCCAAATAAAAATAGCGCCTGCCATTGCACGGTGCCCCATCTGAATCCATTCATAAAGGTTGGAGGGTAGTGCAAGACTGTCATTTACGCATAAAGGCCAATCCTTACAGATAAGACTGGATTCTGTATGCCTTACAAGAGCACCTGTATATACGACCACCAGACAAAAAATCAATACGCCAATAATATGGAATTTCATTCGTTTGTCAACGATAAGTTTTTCTGCTTCGAATTTCTTATCCACTTCAAAAATCAACAGTGTCAGTAAAAAGACGGCAGCAAAGGAAATGAGCGATATGCCAAAATGAAGGGCAAGGACGAAATCGGATTGTGACCAAATGACGGCAGCGGCTCCGATCAACCCTTGTAGTAACAGAAAACCAAAAGAAAGGACGGATAAGAAACGTGCTTCACGGATATGGCCGATTTTTTTCCAAGACATATACGATAATATTAAAACAAGGAAACCTCCAGCTCCTGAAACGAGTCGATGGGAAAGCTCAATGACCAATTCAATCGTGATTTTGTCCGGGATCAATTGGCCATTGCACAATGGCCAGGACCTGCCGCATCCCATGCCGGAATCCGTCTTCGTGACTAAAGCTCCACCAAGTAAGATGAAAAGCATTACAACAGTTGTTAAAACAGCAAACCATTTAAGAGACGATTTCACTAGTAGCCCCACCTTTTTCTCTGTAGCAAATTAGGGTTGTTCCATAAAATTAATAATAGCATAAGGTTTTTCATAATATTTGTCGAACTTCCTCGATATTACACAAAATAGAATGATTTTACAAGTTCAGTTAATATTATAACTATTAATTAAAATGCCTGAAATAGTTGAAAGTTACTAAAGACTTTGATAGAAATAAAGGGAGTGTAAACCTTCAAGTAGGAGCAAAATAGGGATAGAGCCTAGGGGATGATGATAATAGCATATTATTCATGTTCTTGATGAACATCATACAAGAGAAGTAAATTATTGAGACACAAATTGGTCAAAAAATATCCGAAAAATTTTCACAAAAGCTTCCAAAAATGTGTTTTAATATATTGAAGAAATGATTTTACTAAATTTTACTGTTATTAAGCATGATATTTAAGAATGAAAGCTCTCGATGGATTCCATTGACAACGGTCATTGGTAAATAATTTACTTTTTGTTTACGCTTCCTTGGTTACAAATATTAAAAAGTATGAAATAATGTTCTATAGCATATGTAAGTTTTTTTTTGCATTTGCGTCTGTTTTGAATGATTTAAAGGAGGAAAACAAATGTCAGAAACAAGGGGTTTGTCAGAAGCTGTCATGGAGGACAGTAAAGCCGCCCTTCAATCGGATATACCTGAAACAACAGCTTGGAAGGATTTTCTCGCACTTATAAAAGTGGGGATTGTCAATTCAAATATAATTACAGCTTTTACCGGCGTGTGGTTAGCTCTTCATTTTTCGGGGCTTAGCTTCTTACACAATCTAGATGTAGTGTTTTATACACTTGCAGGTTCGGCGCTCATAATGGCGGGATCTTGCAGTTTCAATAATTATTATGACCGTGATATCGATCATTTAATGGAAAGAACGAAAAACCGTCCAACGGTAACTGGGAAAGTACAGCCTTCAAAGGTATTGGCATTAAGTTTCGGTTTAATTGCTGCAGGGCTGATTTTACTTGCATTGACTAATATGACAACTGCCATACTAGGAGCATTCGGCGTCTTCGCCTATGTTGTTTTATATACAATGGTTTTCAAACGTAGATTTGTCTCGAATACGATTATAGGCAGTATATCCGGAGCGGTGCCTCCACTTATCGGGTGGGCTGCAGTCGACCCGGGCCTTGATAAGATCGCCTGGGTCCTGTTCGCGATCATGTTCTTGTGGCAGCCTCCTCATTTTTATGCACTTGCAATGAGGCGTGTCGAAGAATATCGTGCAGCTGGGGTACCCATGCTTCCGGTAGTAAAAGGGTTCAAGGCGGCAAAAAGATCGATTATGCTATGGATCGTCTGTTTAATGTTCATTCCTTTCTTTTTAACTCCATTAGGAACTCCGCTAGTTATTCTTGCTGCATTATTGAGTACGGGTTGGCTTATTTTGGGGATTAAGGGGTATAAAAAGAAAGATGATGTTAAATGGGCAACATCCATGTTTGTATATTCTTTAAATTATATGACCATTTTATTTGTAGCGATGGTCATTGTCACTCTCATCTAGTTTTGGTTTAAATAAGCTGGCGTCCTGTTCTTTTACAGGCTCCAGCTTACTGATAAATAATGCACTGACCGCCATTCATACATATTAACGGAACCAACGGGGTCATACATAAGAGCGGTTACATGAATCATCTTAATAATTCCTTGGATTAGGGATTCTTTCTTTTTTAGAAATTGACATAGAGAGAATATTCGCAATTGCGCCCATTTTTATTTTTGTGAGAAAATTTTGACGAAAGAGGGGTTTCTGAAGCTATGAAAAAAAGGCTGCACAAATGGCGCCTGATTGCTCTGCTGGGTATTGTAGGACTTGTCCTTTCGGGCTGCGGCGAACCATTTCTATCCGCCCTGAAGCCAGCAGGTGATGTTGCGCAATCTCAGTATGACTTACTGATATTGAGTACACTAATCATGGTACTGGTTATTATTGTTGTGATTATTTTGTTCGTTGTAGTTTTACTACGCTTCCGTCGGAAGGAAGGCGACGAAACAATACCGAAACAAATTGAAGGAAGTCATAAACTCGAAATTATCTGGACTGTTATTCCTATCCTTCTTTTAATTGTTTTGGCTGTTCCGACCGTCGTCACGACTTTCGACTTAGCCGACACAAAGGCAATGGATAAGAAAGATAAGGATGGAAAAACGAAGGATGCACTTGTCGTGAATGTTAGGGCAAACCTTTATTGGTGGGAATTTGAATATCCAGACCTCGGCGTTGTAACAAGTCAGGATTTGGTTGTGCCAACAGATCAAAAAGTGTACTTCAACTTAACTGCTTCAGATGTTAAGCATTCATTCTGGGTACCGTCTGTCGGAGGAAAGATGGATACAAATACAGAAGGTGTCAATCAGTTTTTCTTAGAATTCGATAGTAAAAAGGCAGAAGATTCGAACAACTTGTTCTACGGAAAATGTGCTGAACTTTGCGGTCCTTCACATGCTTTGATGGATTTTAAGGTCGTACCGAAGTCTAAAAGCGATTTTGAAGCGTGGACTAAAGATATGAAAGCCGCGAAGGAACCTGTCGTTGAAGGTGATCTAGCCAAACAGGGTGAAGATGTCTTTAATAAAAGCTGTATAGGCTGCCATGCGGTGACACCAAATGACAGCAGGCCTGAAGCAGCTCGTCAGGCTCCGAATCTGGCTACATTCGGTGAGCGTCAAAAAGTAGCTGGCGTATTGGATCATACGGAAGAGAATGTGAAAAAATGGATCAAGGATCCTGAGAAGTATAAACCGGGCAACACGATGACCGGTACTTACGGCGAACTTTCAGATTCAGATATTAATGCACTGGCAGCTTATCTATTGGAGCTTAAGGTGGAAGACAAATAGAACATTGATTAAGGAGGTTAAATCGTGAGTACGTACGCTAATAAAAAAGGATTTGGCGCTACGGTTTGGGATTATCTGACGACGGTAGACCATAAGAAAATCGCCATTTTATATCTTATCTCTGGCGGGTTATTCTTTGTAATCGGCGGTTTGGAAGCGATGTTTATCCGTATCCAGCTGGCAATCCCAAACAATGATTTCGTAAGTGCCGGATTTTATAATGAAATTTTGACCATGCACGGTACGACTATGATATTTCTGGCGGCCATGCCGTTAGTGTTTGCTGTAATGAATGCGGTTGTACCATTACAGATAGGGGCACGTGATGTTGCGTTCCCATTTTTGAACTCGTTAGGTTTTTGGTTGTTTTTCTTTGGCGGAATTTTTCTGAATCTTTCATGGTTTTTAGGGGGGGCACCAGATGCAGGCTGGACATCTTATGCATCACTTTCCCTGCACTCCGAAGGTCATGGCATTGATTTTTACGTCCTCGGATTACAAATATCAGGTTTTGGAACACTAATTGCAGGGATCAATTTCCTTGTAACCATTATTAATATGCGTACGCCTGGTATGACATATATGCGTATGCCGCTGTTTACCTGGTCAACTTTCGTCGTATCTGCATTGATATTATTCGCTTTTCCTCCGCTTACCGTGGGATTGGTGTTAATGATGTTCGATCGGATGTTTGGCGCGAATTTCTTTGATGTAGCGGCAGGGGGAAATACGATTATTTGGGAGCATTTATTCTGGATATTCGGTCACCCGGAAGTTTATATCCTGATTCTTCCGGCGTTCGGTATTTTTTCCGAAATTTTCGCTACATTCTCCAGAAAAAGATTGTTTGGTTATTCATCGATGGTATTTGCAACCGTTTTAATCGGTTTCTTAGGTTTCATGGTTTGGGCGCATCATATGTTTACCACTGGTCTAGGTCCGATCGCAAATGCAATCTTTGCCGTTGCGACCATGGCTATCGCTGTACCGACAGGTATTAAGATATTCAACTGGATTTTTACGATGTGGGGAGGAAGCGTCAAGTTCACGGTTCCGATGCTTTATGCAGTTGCCTTTATCCCTACATTTACAATGGGTGGCGTAACAGGCATCATGCTCGCATCTGCACCTGCTGATTATCAATACCATGATAGTTATTTCGTTGTTGCTCATTTCCACTATGTAATCGTCGGTGGGGTTGTATTAGGTTTACTGGCTGGAATCAATTTCTATTGGCCGAAGATGTTTGGAACGATGTTAAGCGAAAAATTGGGGCAGATCACATTTTGGACTTTCTTGATTGGTTTCCATTTAACATTCTTCATTCAACATTTCTTAGGTTTGATGGGGATGCCTCGTCGCGTATTTACATTCTTGGACGATCAAGGTTTCAATACAGGTAATATGATTAGTACTGTTGGAGCCTTTTTGATGGCATTTGGTGTCTTGGTTATGGTCATCAATATCATCATTACATCTGTGAAGAATGAAAAAGTCGGAAATGATCCTTGGGGAGATGGCCGTACGCTGGAATGGGCCATTCCATCACCACCGCCTTTTTATAATTTTAAACAGCTTCCGTTAGTCCGGGGATTAGATCCTTACTGGGTTGAAAAAATGGAAGGGAAAAAGGAAATGACTCCTGCAGAACCACTTGGGGATATCCATATGCCTAATTCATCCATTCTTCCTTTAACGATTGCTTCCGGTTTATTTATCGCCGCATTCGGTGCTTTATACCATATGGATGATAAGACTTGGACCCTGCCTATAATGATAGTGGGACTTTTGGTAACATTTGGTTCAATGTTTATCCGTTCCGTTAAAGACGATCATGGGTACCATATTCATAAAGAAGACCTTATGGACGATAAAGACAAGGGAGGTAAGGCATAATGCAGACAGATGAAAGATTCACGGATGCTACCTGGCCTGCTTCTCCCGAGAAAGCGACTTTAGAAGGTAAAAATAAGTATTTGGGATTCTGGTTGTTTCTTGGTGGAGAGACGGTATTATTTGCCTCATTATTTGCAACTTATCTAGCATTGAAGGATAAAGTTCCAAATGGTGATGCAGCCCTAGCTAAAGATTTATTCGAATTACCCCTTACTTTTGTAGCAACCATGCTGTTATTGACCAGTTCATTGACTAGTGTGTATGCGATGTACCATATGAAAAATAACCACTTTAAACAAATGCAGGCTTGGCTTGTCATTACGGTTGCACTTGGCTTAGGTTTTCTTGGACTCGAGATTTATGAATTTAATCACTATGTTCATGAATTCCATCATACATTTACGAGCAGTGCCTTCGGCTCAGCGTTTTATACGTTAGTTGGTTTTCACGGAGGGCACGTTGCATTCGGTTTGGCTTGGATCATTTGTCTTATGGTGCGTAATGCAGGAAGGGGCTTGAATTTGTATAACGCTCCTAAATTTTTCGTTGCGAGTCTTTATTGGCATTTCATTGACGTAGTCTGGGTGTTTATCTTTACTGTCGTATACTTAATGGGAATGGTGGGATAACTGATGGCGAATGAACAATCAAATTCAGCGAACCCGAATGTCGATTTAAAATATCGCCGTAAGAAAAATGCTGAAGAGATGAAACACCAAGTGATATCATTTACACTTATGATTTTCTTTACATTACTTGCTTTTGCTGCAGTAGGAATTGAGGGTTTTTCACATTGGTTCATTAAGCCAGTCATTTTGCTGCTGGCAGTTGTACAAGTGATTTTCCAATTGTATTATTTCATGCACATGAAGCATAAAGGGCATGGCACCATTGCATTGTTCTTATTTTCCGGCCTTGCAGTCGGCTTGATAACTGTCCTTGTGTTCACAACGATTGTTTGGTTATAAACCATAAAGAAAATCGGCTATTGAATGATAGCCGGTTTTCTTTATGTGGTGATTTTCCAGAAAAACAATCCAAGTTTATCTATATTTGTTACAATGTTTCATTTTAGGTATAATGAAAGTAAGAAAAAGTTTATGAACGAGGTGATTTTTTTGTCTATTGATATTTTCGGATTTCGCGCTTTGTGGAGTCCTTATTATTTTGCCGCCCTCGTACTTATAACCGTAGGCTATTTTTGGCTGGTGACAAAAAAAGGGGAGAAGTTTCCGGGCAGTTCATCGCCTTCCGTTAAACAGGCAACTTATTTTTTGATAGCCATGTTCCTCCTTTATGTGGTAAAAGGATCCCCACTGGATTTATTGAGCCATATCATGTTCAGTGCACACATGTTTCAAATGGCACTGCTCTATCTCGTGATTCCGCCTTTATTTATCATTGCGATTCCAGATTGGCTTATGAGAACTTTCATAAATTCAAGGGGAGTGAAGGCATTATTTCAATTTTTTACGAGACCTCTTGTCGCCCTTTTACTATTTAATGTTCTTTTCTCGCTGTACCATATCCCGTTAGTGTTCGACTATATCAAAACGGGGATGTGGATTCATGCCGGCTACACGATCCTTTTATTTACGACTGCTGTTTTGATGTGGTTCCCGCTTGTCAATCAGCTGCCCGAACGTGAAAGTCTATCAGGTGTGAAAAAAGTAGCTTATATATTCGGGAGTGGCATTCTAATGACCCCTGCCTGCGCTTTAATCATTTTTGCTAATGATCCGATGTATGATACATTCACCAATGCGGAATCTTGGGCCAGTGCCATGGAACTTTGCGTTCCGGCTTCAGCACTGTCAGGTTTAACGCTCAGTGGCCCAGAAATGTTCAATGGACTGCCACTGCTTGAAGATCAACAGCTTGGCGGGGTTTTGATGAAGGTGATTCAAGAAATCGTTTTAGGCTATGTATTGGGTGTCATTTTCTTTGCTTGGTTCAAAAAGGAGAATGGCGGCCAAAATGATATCGATCCGATACCTTCGGATTTTCAGACTGTAGAATAATTGTACGATAAAAGACTGGTCTTGGGGCGGACAAGTCTTTTATCTGCCTTTGCCTGATTTTCGATTTAAACCAAATAGCCAGTGATTTGACTTGCCTATTCTATAAAAGTGAGCATTCTGTTAATAATCCTTGATTTTATTGAATTTTATGATTGCCTCTTATAAAATGGTAGTTGATTAATAAATATAGAGAGGACTACAATTCATATGTCTTTACCAATCCTTCCAACGATAAGTACAGCCTTCATTGTATTAAGTGCCATCACTGTTGCAATAGGCTGGTATCAAATTAAACAACGCAAAATCGAGACCCATAAAAAAACCATGATGGCAGCTGCGGTTTTTGCGGTAATCTTTTTCACTATATATCTTTCCCGGACGGTCTTCATCGGTAGTACGTCATTTGGCGGACCCGCTGACATTAAAATTTATTATACGATTTTTTTGATTTTCCATATAACGCTTGCAACAACTGGAGCTGTTTTGGGGATCATCATGCTTACCACTGGGTTTAAAGGTAAATTCGCCATTCATAAAAAAATTGGGCCTGCGACAAGCATCATTTGGTTTTTCACTGGGATTACTGGAGTAGCTGTTTACATCCTGCTTTATGTCATTTATCATGGCGGCGAAACAACATCTTTAATAAAGGCGATCCTAGGATTTTAAAATAACGAAAAAGCCTGGTGCAAAATAAGCATCAGGCTTTTGTAATGGATATAAAAAAAGAGAGCATCACACATGATCCTCTCTCTTTGTACCTACTTTTCACTAACGGCTTTTACAGGCCGTTGAATTGTGTAAGTTCTTCTTTAATTTGAGCGAGGATTTTTTCACTTTGTTTAACTAGTGATGCAGGGAAATCCTCTCCTTCACCATATTCAACTCCATGTGGATAATAGTGTTTTCCTAATAGAGGAACCATTAGTTTGATGACGGCCCTGTGAGCGCCTACATCACCCTCTGTAGCGTAGCCAAGTATTCTCAGGTAAAACGTGCCTTCTTTTAAGTCGAACTTACGATCGTAACTAACTCTTTCGTAATCCCATTGTTCTGCACGTATTAAACCATATTGCGGCATTAGGTCATCTAATCGGTTTAAGTCGGCTGTGATGTTTTCGATTCCAAAGCTTTCAAATTTCACGAGTAGTACCTCCTATGTTTACTATTGAGAATTAAAATGACATACCGGGAAAATATTATGTACATGAATATATTAAAAATCTCCAAGTATGTTTATAATATACCATTTTATCCTATATTTTATAATAGTACGAAATGGTGGAAGTTGCAATGAACTCAACCATGGTATTTTAATCATTCGCAAAAGTTCCATTTTTTAAATAAATTTAATGAAGGGACAGTCTATCGTAAATTAGAAAATTATGATTGAACAGTGATATAATCAGGTAAGAAAGGTTTTTGCATTGGATACATAAATTAGATAGAGAGAGGGAGTGTTCCTCTGCGCGGTTTAGGTAAGGTGTTGGTGTTAATTATTATTTTTTTCGTAATAGGTATTTATCTTAATATCGGCGATGAAGATGAAGGAAACCCTCTTATTGATGGTAACAAAGGTGTTAACCCCAATGGACATATAAATGAAAAAAGCCCTTCCTCTGAAAAGGAAGGGGTTACTGAAGTGACAGAAGGTCTGGCGGTAACGATCGGGAAAAATGCAAAAGAGATAGAAAAGGAATATGGTAAGCCAGATCGAATTGATATGTCCGCCTATGGATATGAATGGTGGGTTTATAAAAAGGACTATGATAATTATTTCCAATTAGCCGTTGAAAATGAAAAAGTGGTATCTGCTTATGGAATCGGTGATGAGGTCAATGTCGCTCCTTTTAAAATTGGACAATCGATTGATGCCATCTATTCCAGCTTATATGTGGAACCCACTGTTGATATTGAAGTTGGTCACAGTTCCTATCGTTTTGAATTGTCGGAGGAAGATATGAACATGAGGCCGTTGATTGATTTAGGGAATATTAATGTTCAGCTATATTTGGATAAATTCACCGGTACTGTTTCAAGCATCCGATTTTTGAATGATTCCGCCTTATTGAAACAACAGCCGTATGAGTTGACCTATCATGGTGAACTTGTGACAGTTAAGGACCTTTCTGATGAAGACTTGGGGAAAGTGGAAGAGGGCAATGAGCAGCAAATATTCGATATTACGAATATAATGCGCAGCAGGTTTGATTTGAAGCCTTTAGAATGGGATGCGCCAACTGCAGAGGTTGCTTACCTTCATAGCCGGGAAATGACGGACGCACCTGAAGGAACCCATGTTACTGAAACAAAGGGGGATTTGGAAAAGCGTCTCGATGCAGGCCATGTAAAATACAGGTCAGCAGGTGAAAATATAGCGGCTAATTATGTTGACGCAGCTGCAGTCATGGAAGGTTGGCTAAATAGCAAAGGGCATCGGGATGCGATGCTGAACGAGGAATTTACAGGTCTGGGCGTCGGGGTATATAAAAAGTACTACACCCAGAATTTCATAAAGAGATAAAAAAAACGGATCCGATTTGGGTCCGTTTTCTTGTTCTGGATTATATTTTGAAAATAAAAAAGGTCCCTGTCTTTGTAGCGCAAGTTCCCCATCATCACGGTTGACCTTTCCCTTGATGATGATTGTATGCCTAAGTATTAATTTGCACGGAATCGATCGCCAATGGAGGGGTTTACATAAAGAACTTGGATATCCGCAGTCACGGCAGCATACCCTTTTGGAACTATAAGGGTACTCATCCCCAAATCATCCAATTGCATTTTAAAAGGAATGTTATGCACTTTTTATTTACCTTTAGCATATGGTGCAATAGGCGATGTCTAAGTGTGAGGTGAGAGTAATGGCAAAAAGAAAGCGGCCCTCCGTGGATGGATTTCGGGAGTTTGTAAAGGAACATCCTCATTTAGTGAATGAAGTGAGAAGCAAACAAGCAACATGGCAGGAACTTTTTGAAGAGTGGTATTTACTCGGAGAAGATCATCCACGCTGGCAGGCTGACGGCAGTGTGGGCGAGTCCAAAGTGAATACAGGGTCCCCATCACCGCCGGTTGAAAAGGGAGACCAAAGCACTGAGTTGATCGGTTCGTTAATGAGTGCAGTTAAAAATATGGATATGGGGCAGATTCAACAATATATTACGAATGCCAATCAGGCCATCGGTGCAATCCAAGGAGTGCTATCTGCTTTCCAAGGGAATAAGTCAGGTGATACCAGTCCTCCCCCAAAAGAAAAAGAGCAGAGAGCTAACCCTTTTTTATTCACCAAAGATTAAGGAGGGTTTTTCATGCGTCAGAATATATATGAATTCATTCAAACAAACGAAGATATGCGTAATTACTTGAGGATTCAGCCTGCATGGTACAAAAGGTTAATGCGTAATCCCCATGAAGTGGATGTGTTTGAAACCGAAGCGAAATATTATTTTGAGAAGTCGATTCCACATCGGGTCTCTAAATTTTCGGATAGCGTTCAGGTTGCCTCAATGATGCTTCATATGTTTCAAGCGATGAATGCTTCAGGTGAATGAAGAAAATAAGAGTAATTTACTCCTTTTGGCGAACAATAAAGGCAAAAGGGGGACGATGGAATGAGAAAGTTGATTTTGGCTCTCACAGTGTTGATGGCAGCGTCGGGTTGTGGAAAGAAAATACCGGAACCTGAAAATTCAGGAGTAGCCATGCAAGATGTTTCTACACATAAAGCTGCCACCACTGTATCGAGCATCCGAAACTCAGATGAGGACTTTCGGGTAAAAACTTTTGTAAAAGGCAACTCTGTCTATGTCGAGTGCTACTTGAAAAACTATGGTTTTTCTGAATCAAATCCTGAACAATTGGCAACTGTGTCCGTATTTATTGATAATCAAAAGAAAGTCGATATGAAAACGGCAGCCTTTATCTTAAAGGAAGTCCCGAATGGCATGCATAAAATTAAGCTGGAAGTCTTGAATAGTTCAGGTGAAAAAACAGGGTTGCAAAAAGAGATTGAGGTACATATCACTTCCTCGATTTAATCAAACCATTAGCATCTAAAAGGGAGAAATGGTAAAATGGTTGTGGAGGTGAGCTTGTTAATGCTTGCTACTATGGAAATCATCAACATTTTACAACAGGCTGATGGATTAGCTGAAATGATCCTTCATTCTGAAATAGGGGAAGAATACCTTCTTAGTTTATATAAATTACAAAGCGACAAAGAGGCACAGCAGAAAATTTCCAAGTTTACTTCGCTAAAGGATCTATTTGAAGATGTTCAGAGGTTCGGTAAATATCATCCGGATTATAAACGCATCAATTTAGAAACCAGGCAAGCTAAACGAGACATGGATATGCATCCTGCCGTAGCAAGGTTTAAGCTGGCGGAGACCGAATTACAATCCGTTCTTGATGAAATAAGCGGAAGAATTGGCCGAGCCGTTTCTGAACAGGTCAAAACCCCAGCGGGGAATCCATTTTTTGTTTCATCAGGTGGATGTTCAACGGGAAGCTGCGGAACCGGCGGAAGTTGTGGATGCTCTGCTTAAAGTAATGGCAAGAATCGTGAACATTCAGGCCGCTATATAAGAACATGCAGCCACCGAAATTCGATATTGCTACGGAGTTCGGTGGCTGTGTCATGTAAGGAATCTTCAACGAGACAGTTGGTCAACCTGATACGTTACAAAGTGATTAACTGCGATATAAGATACAATCCGGACATAGGTTGCCGCAGCAAAACATCTTTTGCTGCGGCACATAAAAACGATGCCGGAATACATATAAATGTTCTTCCTGTCGTACGAAAATGGTTTCACAATGAAGCTGCTTGCCACGCATTGAAAGGCTTGCAGCTTTTTTTATTAAGAAGGAAAGCTTACTATTACCATTTTGTGCCGGATGATAATGGATATATATAAATGGTATACCTGTGAACTTTTTTATCGAAGCTTGGGTAATTTCATCATTATCTAATAGATGATCAATAAATTGACTCCAAATTTGGTTTAAATCCATCGTTGTTTGTCTCCCTTCACAGTGTGTATATTCATAATAGTGAGAGAATTTCGTTTATAATCTTTTTTTCTTGGTTGAAAGTAAAGATTCTGCTATGCTACACTTAGTTAAAACCTTTATAAAAGGGAGTTATTGATATGCTTGGAGCGAGACAGGGAATCATCGTCTATTTACATACATTAAAACAAGCCAAAATGCTTAGGAAATTTGGAAATATCCATTATGTTTCAAAAAAGTTGAAATATGTAGTTCTTTATACGAATATGGATGAAGTGGAACCACTAGTGGAAAAGCTGAATAATTATTCGTTCGTTAAAAAAGTGGACCTTTCTTACAAGCCTTTTTTGAAGGTGGAGTTCGAAAACTCCAAACCGGATAAAGCGAAAGAATATGATTATAAAATGGGAATTTGAAAAAAGCTGACTCATGCGGAGTCAGCTTTTTTCAATTTCTGGCATCAACATCTTTCAACCTAATGGGGGCAAATATCTATTCATTCGCAAAATGCCGATTAAGTGTTGGTAGTACAACTCGATTTCTGCAAAGAGCACCGAAGGTTTCACGTCGATTTCAATAATTGGTCTATCCAGTTCCTCCGCCAAGTTCTCAAAAAGCTCATAGCGTTTGTTTTTGGTGGCGTGAGGGTTCGGTATACCTTCACGGCAAATGTAAAGTGGCTGGAATTTCCCGGGATCTGTGGGCTGCATGACGATAACCAATGATGTTACCTTTTTATCATCAATAGTAGAATGCATAGCCAAAAGCCTTGCAACTCGATGTTTCTGATTGCGGCCTACTTCCAGCAACTCATATATATCGGAATATCCTTGTCCAATTTCAATAAAACGTTGAATCAATTAAACCTCTCCTAACTAACTTATTATTCATTACTTTATCATTATCCCTCATAAAAGAGAAGGACAACTTCATTGACGAATCATGACAAAGAAAATTAGATATCAGAGGTTTATCAAAAAAAAAAAGCCCTGCAAAAATATGCAGGGTCCTTCTATGTCTAACTAAGGACCAGAAGGCAAAGGGAGAGGAGAAACCGGAGGAAGAACTTATGGGGAAACGTAAGCCTTCTCCGCGGTTGGCAACAACACCTAAAAAGGAATGTTGTTATTCACATTATTGCCAAAAACCACTTTATTATTCAAAATGTAAAAGATTTATAAAAAGAATGGATATCTTCCTTTATGGTCCGAAATGATAAGTCGATTTTCATCTTGGAAGTGAAGCCAAATCGGTTTAAATATTGGCTAGCTTTTTCTAATATGTTAGGATAGGAAAGTAACAGAAATTTGTCATAAAATGTGGTGAGGATGATGAGGGTCGTTTCCGGAATTTGCAAAGGAAGACCACTTAAGGCTGTACCGGGTACAGGAACCCGGCCGACTACTGATAAAGTCAAGGAATCTATTTTCAACATGATTGGTCCTTATTTCGAAGGAGGGCTGGTCCTCGACTTGTTTGCCGGGAGCGGTGGACTGGGAATTGAAGCGTTAAGCAGAGGCATGGATAAAGCCATATTTGTCGACCGGGATTTTAAAGCAAATCAAACGGTTAAGGCCAATTTGGAACTATGCAAGTTTTCAGACCGTGCAGAAGTTTATAAAAATGATTCAGAGCGTGCACTGAAGGCTTTGGTGAAAAGGGAAATGACTTTTGAATTGATTTTTCTTGATCCACCTTATAAGAAACAAAAGCTTGTCGAGATTCTTGAAGAAATACATAAATACCGATTGCTGAACGATATGGGATACATTGTTTGTGAGCATGGCCATGATGTTACATTGCCAGAAAAAGTTGGTGACTTTACCGTTAAGAGAAAAGAAGTTTATGGCGTCATTGCCGTTACGATTTATCAATGGGGAAACGTACACGAACAGGGGGAACTATGAATGTCCAAAATAGCGATTTGTCCGGGGAGTTTTGATCCAATAACATTTGGTCATCTTGATATCATTCAAAGGGGAGCGAATGTTTTTGATGAGGTATATGTGGTCATCGTGAACAATTCAGCGAAAAATTCACTTTTTACTGTGGAGGAGAGACTGGAATTGATTACTGAAGCGACTGCTCATATGCCGAATGTTAAAGTGGATTTCTATCAGGGATTGACGGTCGACTATGCTGAAAGCGTTTCCGCGAATGCCATCATTAGGGGATTGAGGGCGACTTCCGACTTTGAATATGAAATGCAGGGAACTTCGATGAACCGATTCCTTAACAATAAAATAGAGTCATTCTTTATCATGACGAAAAATCAATATTCTTTCTTGAGTTCAAGTATCGTGAAAGAGGTTGCGAAGTATGGCGGGGATATCTCCGAACTAGTGCCAAGCGTCGTCGAGAAAGCTCTGGCCAAAAAATACGAGGAACTGAAAGGATAGAAAAAAGAGCATTGCCAACGCGCAATGCTCTTTTTTTCGGTTTACGAAAGGCCTTTGAATAGCCTTTTGGTAAATATGATGATGTATAGGATCAAAAACACGAGTGTCAGAATGGGTCCGAAATCAAGCATGTTCTGATATAGGGAATTCACGTGTTCACCGGAACCGCTGACTGGGAATGCATTTATCGGGCTGCCGCTGTACATATTGCCTTTATATAATGGTCCCCAAAGTAAGACGGTAATAATGGATGCCAGAAGGCCATGTGCTATCCTTGCCAGAAAAAAGGGAGTGAAACGAATGTCTGTTGCGGCAATGATGCTGGCAACTTGCGCTTGAATGCTGAAACCGTTGAAAGCTAAGATGAAACTTGTCATTACTGTTTGCTGAAAGAGTGTCGCATCTTCGACCGTACTGGTTAATTTTGAACCAAGAGTCATTTCAAACATGCCTGATATGAAGGGGAGGCTTAAGGAATCGGGGAAATTGAAAATATGTAAAATTCCTCTGACCCCTGATGCCAGCAATCCGGTTATGTTCATATGAAATAAAAGCTTGTTCACCACCGAAAAGAGAATGATGAATCCCCCGATCATTAATAGGGTTTGAATGGATGAGAGTACCGCATCTCCAAGTAAACTGCCAAATGGTCTTGTTTCTTTTATTCTGGTTCGATGCATTTGGCTAAAGGCTTGTCTTATGGAGGGGAGCTTGGCCATTACATTTGTATGGGATTTTTCTTCTTTCCAACGGTAAAAACGCATGATGATGCCTACACAAAAATTTCCTAAGTAGTGGGAAAGTGCAAGGATGATCCCTAAATGAGGATTGTGGAAAAACCCAACGGCAACGGCAACGAACAGGAACAATGGATTGGATGAATTAGTAAAACAAACGAGTCTCTCAGCTTCGATGCGTGTCAATTGTTCTTCCTGACGAAGCCTTACAGTGAATTTCGCTCCAGCTGGAAACCCTGATGCAAGTCCCATCGCCCAAACGAAACCGCCCACTCCTGGTACACGGAATAAGGGACGCATAAATGGTTCGAGCATGACGCCAATGAACCTGACAACACCAAAACTGATTAATAACTCCGAGAGAATCAAGAAAGGTAGAAGCGAAGGAAAAACAATTGTCCACCAAATATTCAGTCCGCCTTTGGAAGCTTCAAAGGATTCTTGGGGGAAGATGATCAAGCCAACTGCCATCATCGTGACGGAGGTAGCTAACAGTACTGTTTTTGATTTTGATTTTAGCAAAATTCATCCTCCTCTTGAAGGTTTCTAAATAAGGGCAGTTCGTTTCGTATATAATAAAATATGAACTTCCTTTTCTCGAAAAGTAAGCGCATGATGGAATATGGATTGTACCGACATGTATAAATGAGGATGATCCGCACAATGGAATATCAATGAAGACCTCACTTTATTGGCTACATAGGTTATATCCGCCATGCTTGTTTCACTGTCAATATAAATAATATGCTTCTATAAATCCGTTTAAGACCATAACTTTGAATGAGTGTTATTTCAATATTTTGAACTAGTTACAGCGGGAGGGATATCTTTGTCGAAACCAAAGGTCGGGCTTGCACTTGGGTCAGGAGGAGCTAGGGGGTTTGCACATATTGGCGTGATAAAGGTATTAAAGCAAGAAGGCATTCCGATAGATATGATTGCCGGAAGCAGCATGGGGGCTATGGTTGCTGCCTTTTATGGAGCGGGTTCGGATATCGAGAGGCTGTATAAGTTGTCCCGTGCATTTAAGCGAAAGTATTATTTAGACTTCACCATACCTAAAATGGGCTTCATTTCGGGTAAACGGACAAAGGATTTAATCAGGGTATTTACATATGGAAAGAAATTTGAAGAACTTGATATTCCTGTGGCGGTGGTCGCCACTGATATAAAAACGGGGGAAAAAGTCATTTTTCAGGAAGGTCCCATCGCACCGGCTGTAAGGGCAAGCATCTCCATTCCCGGTATTTTCACTCCCGAAAAAATCGGGAACAGACTGCTTGTAGATGGAGGCGTTGTTGACAGGGTTCCTGTTTCAGTCGTGAAGGATATGGGAGCAGACATCATAATTGGTGTGGATGTAGCCCACGTGAAACAGGATATGGAGATAAACTCCATCTATGACGTCATCATGCAAAGCCTTGATATCCTGCAAATGGAGCTGGTTAAAAGCAGGGAGTTTGCTTCAGACGTCATGATACGCCCCAGGGTGGAGAAATACAGCTCGAAATCATTTACAAACGTTCAGGAAATAATTAGTATTGGAGAAGAAGCTGCAAGAGGAAAGATAGATCAAATTAAGCAGAGTATTGTTACTTGGAAGGAGTCCTTTGAAGATGAGCCGTAAAATGTATGTACGCACTTTCCTGGTGGTGGCTATACTTCTCATAGCATCAGCCCTTTATTCCCTACCTTTTTATGTATCAAAACCAGGAATGGCTAAAGAATTGGAGCCAATCATTGAGGTATCCGGAGGAGATGAAGCAAAAGGAAGCTTTATGTTAACCACTGTAAGGATGGGCCGGGCGAATGTATATTCCTACATGCTGGCGAAGTGGAGCAAATATCAGGAACTTTATCCGGAAACCTCCATTCGAAGCGAAGATGAAACAGATGAAGAATATAATATCAGGCAGCTGCACTTAATGGATGGTTCTAAAAATAATGCCATTCAGATCGCATATGAAAAAGCAGGGAAAGAAGTCGAATACGAGTACCTGGGTGTATATGTTTTGGACGTGCTAAAAGGAATGCCGGCAGCTAAAGAGCTGAAAGCGGGCGATCAAATCATTCAGGTCGATGATGTTAAATTCAAGTCTGCACAGGAATTCATGAACTATATTAACGGAAAGAAGGCTGGAGACGAAGTTAAAATAGTGTATAAGCGGGAAGAGACGGAGAAAACGGCCGTTCTTTCTTTGCAGCCTTTTAAAAATGACCCAAATAGGGTAGGAATAGGCATTTCGCTGGATGATAATCGAAAAGTGACCACAAAACCGGCGATTTCCATAGATTCAGAACAAATAGGCGGTCCTTCGGCTGGTTTAATGTTTTCATTGGAAATTTATAATCAATTAACAAAGGGCGATCTTACAAATGGATATGACATAGCGGGGACAGGAACGATGTCCGACGATGGGACAGTCGGTCCAATTGGCGGAATTCAACAGAAAATAGTTGCAGCCGATAAGTCAGGAGCCGAAATATTCTTTGCCCCGAATGAAAACGGAGCAGCAGGTTCGAATTATGAAGATGCACTTATTGCAGCAAAGGATATCGACACGGACATGAAGATCGTGCCGGTGGACAACTTTGATGATGCAATAGACTATTTAACGAAGCTAAAAGGAAAAGAAAAATGAAAAAAAGCGCAGGCAGTCATCTACTGTTTGCGCTTTTTTTGATGATTTGATTTTTACTCTTAAGGATGGACGGGCAAAGCTTAAACGATTCTTCATTTGAAAATGATGGGAGATTCATATTCCCGTTTCATCAATGCAGCTTGATATGGTTCCGACAAGCCCAATGCATACACCTGTGCCGCTCGCAAGTCCGTATCGATATCCTGTTTCTGATAGGACGAAAGTTTAGAGATGAGCGGGAGGGGTAAGCCTTTTTTTACAGTGCGAAGATAATCTTGTCCCCGGCCATTCATGCCAAGAAGTCTGATATAGGCTGGTTGGTCATTGTGAATCACCTGTTCCTTTAATGTATGGGTCAATATATGGACACACATCCGTTGTAGTCGTGTCCATGTGTAGCGTTTTGTCTTCAGGGCTGCCATGAATCCAGAAAAGCTCGAAGATTGTTTGGCCATCTCCTTTATCCGGTGTTCAATGCCTTCCTCAATTTCGTATATCCCCGCTAATTCGGTTAAAGAGGAAGAAAGGATTCGGTATTTCAACATGGGCCAATACATTTCCCAGTCATGCAAGGCATGGTAGTGCTTTAAATATTGCTCAAGACCATTCATCGTCGGTTGAGGAATATAACTGGAAACAGAATTTAACTCCTGGTGTTCATGGATGGCTTTTCGTATCCCCGTTGCACTGGCAATAGGGTCTTTGGACAACTTTGTTTCATGGTATCCGGCAGCGACCCTTTGAATCGTATAAGGGCGAATGGAGTAGCCGTTTGAAAGTGCAGCACTTACATATTCCTTTCCAAGAATATTATTTGGCTTAGTCAAATCCAATCCGGCATCACCATTGATGATCGATCGATAAGCCTGGGCAGCACTGGCCGGATAACTATTACCGGCATCCATAGCCGATTTAATTGCGGCATCGAATGCAGCGGAATTATCCGATAGAATTCTGTGGGCAGTGATGAATGGTTCAATTCTGCCATCCTCGCTTCCAAAGCAAAAGGAGTCACAGCCAAGGGATTCCAAAAGAGAAATAGATCCTTTTGCAAATATTTCCGCCTTCTGTGTCGCGAAAGCATAGGGTAGCTCAATGACAAGATCTATGCCGCCGTTCAAGGCCATTTCGGCACGTGTCCACTTGCTGACGATAGCAGGCTCGCCACGCTGTAAGAAGGGTCCGCTCATAACAGCGACCACAACATCTGCCCCTGTTTTTTCTCTACTTTCTCTTGCATGTAAAACATGTCCATTGTGAAAAGGGTTATATTCGACTACTAAACCGCAAGCTTTCATTCGTTCACCTCAGAGAAAAACTTTGTATTTTATCAACTTAGTGCTAAAATAGTATTTCAAGTAAAATTACTATAAGTAATCGTCCGGATTCTTTGTTTGAAATGATTCTTAAACTTAGACAATCAGTTAGGATGACTACATTATAGTGTAAAGAAAAAATATTGACAAACTTATAATTGAAAGCTATAATTATTTTTGTTGCCTTGAGGTGATTTCATTTGAAATGGACGATTAGTCAACTTCAAAAAATTCGGGACAAAGATTTACGGTTTGATGAACTGGTGGATGTCTTGGACATTAGAGAAAGAGACCCGCAAATTCGCGATGTTTCTCCGATCAGAGTAGCAGGAAGAGCTGATATCAGCTCGACCGAGATTACTTTTCACTTGCATCTTTCAGGTGAATTAACATTACCTTGCTCCCGTACACTGGTAGACGTTAAATATCCGATTGATATTGATACAAAGGAAACCTTTCTTTTAAAGGCAGATGGCGCTGATTTCTACGGAGATGATGTCACTGTTGTGGAAGGTGAAGTTGTAGACCTAATACCGGTAATTAAAGAAAATTTATTGCTAGAAATTCCGATGCAGGTTTTTTGTGAGGATGTCGATTCGAACGAAGCTGCTCCTCAATCCGGAAAAGACTGGGCTGTTATTTCTGAAGAGGAAAATGAGCATAAGGTTGATCCGAGATTTGCAAAGCTTGCCGACTTTTTTGACAACAATAAAGAATCTTGATTGGAACGAAAAATCGTTAATCCGATTTTTCCAGCTTTTTTATATTTTTTAAGGAGGTGGGAATAATGGCTGTACCTTTTAGAAGAACGTCGAAAACTGTAAAAAGAAAACGTCGTACGCACTTCAAGCTTCAAGTACCTGGTATGGTAGAATGCCCGAGCTGTGGTGGAATGACTCTTTCACATCACGTTTGTAAAGAATGTGGAACATATAAAGGAAAAGAAGTTGTCGCAAAATAATTTCTTGACCTACTTGAGAGCTTTGCTTTCTTGATGCAACACGCTAATCAAAGCGCAGGGATTTTTCTCTGTGCTTTTTTTACAAATATATTTGGCAGAATATTTTGAATCATCTATGTTTGCCGATGATTTTGGAGAAGGTGTTTACATGGATCAGGTGATTGAAGTTGAAAAGGATAAACGCGGTTTCATGAAGCTCCTATTTAATAGACCGGAGAAAAGGAATGCCGTGAATTATCAATTGATGGACGAACTTGAGTTGATATTGTCAGAAGCTGCATACGATGATGAAGTTAAGTTGCTAGTCCTGACAGGGGCGGGATCTCAGGCATTCTGTTCAGGTGGGGATCTAAGGGAATTTCAGGATTTGCACACAGAAGAAGAGGCCTTTGCTATGTTATCGAAAATGGGTGAAATTCTGTATAAACTAGCAGTTTTCCCAAAACCAACAATAGCGCTCATCAATGGAAGTGCTTTCGGCGGTGGATGCGAAATAGCGACAGCTTGTGATTTCAGATTAGCAAAGAGTGAAGTCAAGCTAGGGTTTGTGCAAGGTACACTGGGAATAACGACAGGCTGGGGCGGAGCTTCACTTTTACTTGAAAAAATACCAGAGCAAAAAGCGCTAAAGCTATTATTGGATGCAAAAATACATAAAGCTGAGGAAGCAAAGGAATTTGGTTTCGTAGATGAGATAGTCGGAGAAGGTACGGATGGATGGGAAATGTTCGCAGAAGATTTTCTTCGCCATGAGACAGGGGTATTGATGGCCTATAAACGATTGCTGGTCCATAAATGGCAGGGTAGCGGGCTTAAAGGAAGAATGGATGCGGAAATCCGGGAATGTTCTAAACTGTGGGCGAGTGATGAGCATCATGCTGCAGTCAATCGTTTTTTAAATAAGAAAAAATAAATATTACACGCTCTATATATCTTCTATCTTTCCTAGCATGTGCATATTATGAATTAAAACTTGCTGGGAGGTAGAGAGATGACGATTGCGAGACAAGATGCATGGAATCATGATGAGGATCTGTTGTTGGCTGAAGTGGTACTGAGGCATATACGAGAAGGCAGTACACAATTAAAGGCGTTTGAAGAAGTGGGGAAACAGTTATCGAGGACATCTGCTGCTTGTGGGTTCCGTTGGAATTCATTTGTAAGGAAGCAATATAAGTCTGGGATAGAGCTGGCGAAAAAACAAAGGAAAGAACAGGTAGTCAATAATCCTGAAATGGAAATGGATTCGGTTGCAGTGGCGGAGAATGTCACGATTGAAGAAAAAACGCCCGAGCATGAAGATAAAGAATCTATTACCCTTCAGGAAGTTATATTATATTTAACTAAAATGGATGAATTCTTTCAGCTTGATAATAAGGAAAAAGAACGGATTTCTGAGCGGTCCCTATTTCTTGAACGGGAAAATGCACGATTATTGGAAGAGAATGTATTGCTTAAAGAAAACCTGAAAGCTGTTGAGGAAGATTACCGTGCGTTAATGCAGATTATGGAGCGTGCGAGAAAACTTAGTGTACAAGAGGACGAAAAGACTAACCCGAAGGTGAGTTTCCAAATGGATAAGAATGGTAATCTGGAAAGGGTCAATAAATAAAAAATGCGGGTGGGAAAATCCGCCCGCATTTTCTTGATGCTTCCTTATTCTTGTGTATCTATTTCTTTATTATCTTGTATGTCAAATGGGCTCCAAATCAGCGGGTTTTCTCCGAGGTCCCTGTCCAAATCATAGGAAACAGCAGAAAAACCCATCTTTTTCCAAAAGTCTTGTGAATGAACTCTTGGATTGGTTTTGATAGGCGTGTTCAGGCTTTTGGCGAATTCGACCAAAGCGCTTCCATAACCTTTTTTCTGATAGTTAGGCAGGACTTCAAGTTTCCAAAGAACAAGGAAGTCCCTAGACTTGTCAAAATACTGGTCGAATTTAGCACTTCTTTTATACAGGCTCATGCGGGCTACAAGTTTGTCGCCATAAAAGATTCCGTAAAAAGGTGATTGGCTGTCATTTTCGATGATGTTACCCTCTAAATCATCTAGCATTGACAGTTCCTGTATCCCGTATTCTTTGAATTTTTTGAATTCCTCAAGCGTTTTAAAATTTACAAGTAATCGTTCTACCTTGTATTCCATAAAAAAGCTCCCCCTTAATTCTGATAAACCTCTTCGATAGTACCCTTTGAAAGTCATCCCACTGATCTTTACGATGTGGAATTCCAGCTAAGGTCAAATCTAGTATGACATCATCGACTTATCCTAGCTGTCTAAATGCTTATAGCCTTTTATCCCCCGCCCTTTTCCCTTCAATTTCTCGCGGGTTGAGTTTGGAGTTATCTTTTGTTCCTAAAAGTATTCAAAATGGCTAAGCTTTTCGTATCTAATATACCATTAAATTAACGCTTAAAGAAGAAAATATATCTTCAATGGCGTATTAATAATTCTTTTCATTGGTATTTTATGACGAGCCTTGTTAATGGCAGTTTAATTTCATTCAATCAGATGTGCTGCGTTTTCCAACGATGGGAAAATTGATGCAGGATAAAAAAGATAATGTGATAAAATAGTGAATATATTTCAAAAAGTAAGGAAGGGTATTATGAGAATTGGAATCATTGGGGGAGGGGCCATAGGGCTGCTGTTTGCGTCTCATTTAAGTGAAAAACATGGTGTGACACTCTATACTCATACTGCGGATCAGGCGTCCATCATCCAACGTGATGGAATCCGTCTTATTGCGGATGGTGAAAGCAGACTGCTGACAGGCATCATTTCCAAGTGCCTGGATGATGGGATATCGGATGTGGATCTTCTGATATTGGCCGTCAAGCAATATCACCTGCCGCAAATATTGCCTAGGATCAAAGGTATTCAGGTTCCATTGCTATTCTTGCAGAATGGCTATGGGCATATTTCTTATTTAAAGCAGCTTCAATCCCAGACCATATATGTGGGGGTAGTGGAGCATGGGGCATTGAAACATGACGGGAATACCGTGGAGCATACAGGGCACGGCATTACTAGGGTCGCTTCCTTTAAAGGGAAACTTGAGCAACTATCGTTAGTGAATGAAAGGTTGGATCATTTTCCTTTTGCGAAGAGTGAGGATTTTCACTCGATGCTGATCGATAAGCTTGTCGTTAATGCAGTGATAAACCCGTTAACGGCGATACTTGATGTGGAAAATGGCGGTTTAATCACTAACTCCTTTTACTACCAATTATTTCAAGAGCTTTTTGAAGAAATCTCCGGTATTTTGGAAGTTGAAAATAAGGATGAGTCATTTGAACATGTGAAATCCGTTTGTATGGCAACTGCCGAAAATCGATCGTCAATGCTAAAAGATATAGAAAATGGCCGTAAAACGGAAATTGATGCTATTTTGGGTCATATCCTCTCGGAGGCAAAGAGTAAAGGGAAAAGTGATTGCCTGACATCTTCTCTATATAAGATGGTCAAAGGAAAAGAGTCTCAGGGGGGATGAGCATGTGCCGTACGTAGTTTCAAGTATTGCCGCGATATTTATTACCTTGCCTTTCGTAGGGTATTTACTTTTTTTTATAAGTGCCAAACAATACACTGGAAACCATAGGCGCTCCGTTCAATTTGCAATGGACATGAGTACGCTGCTGTTCATATTATCCGTCCATTATTTGATCATTACGATTTGGGATAAGCAAATTCTTTGGGTGATCATGCTGATCATGATCATCAACGCATTCGTGGTGGTCCTTGTCCATTACAAGGTAAAACAGGAAATCATTTTCCATAAGGTATTAAAGGGTTTTTGGAGAGTGAACTTCGCCTTCTTTTTTGTAGCTTACCTTCTATTATTTTCCATTGGCATAATTGCAAGTATTACGAAGATATTGACTACATAACATAGAACATCGCATCAATTTTCTGCTGCTGGGCAACTTCTTTTGTTTTCTTAAACCGGAATGTTATACTCTAAAAAGAATTGTAGTTGCAGAGAAAGGGAGAACAGAAATGGAGATGAAAGATCTCGCGTTACCATCTTTAAACCGTTTTGCATCGGACTATTTACAAAACCGTCTTGAAACGGAGGATTATTTTCACTATGACTTGTCTAAGCCTGACATTTATCTCAATAGATATAATGAATTGATGAACCGCTCTTTTTTACGTGATGAATTGTCGGATTACATACAACAATACATGTCCCATTTTTCAATCAGTGAGGCAGTTAAGGGGAATATTGAAAGGTTGCGCAGGGATGATTCCGTGGTGGTAATTGGAGGGCAGCAGGCAGGGTTATTATCAGGGCCGCTGTATACCATTCATAAAGTGATTTCGATCATTAAGCTTGCGGAAGAACAGGAAAAAGAACTTGGGCAGCCAGTCATTCCAGTTTTTTGGATAGCTGGAGAAGATCATGATTTGGCTGAAGTCAATCATGTTTATGTTATGAAAAACGGTAAACCCGATAAAAAAACCTATCCTTCCTATCAGCCGTATAAAACAATGGTTTCTGATGTAGAGCTGGAAACGGATAAGGCTGAGAAATGGCTTGAGGAAATCATTGAAACTTATGGCGAAACGGCCTTTACGAATAAACTCCTGATTGATATGAAGGAAACCATTAAGCAATCGAATACTTTCGTCGATTTCTTCGCCAGACTGATTCATGAATGGTTCAAAGAATATGGCCTTTTACTAGTCGATGCCGGTGATCCGGAATTAAGGCGAATTGAGAAGGCATACTTTGAATCGATGGTCAATGAAAGTGAACGGATTGCTGAAGTGGTCGAGGAACAGCAATCATTCATGCATGCGAAAGGGTATGCAAAAATGATTGAAATGGATAAACGGGCAGCTAATTTATTTTATTATGATCCAGAAAAAAAAGATCGATGTTTACTCGAACGTGTAGAAGGTGGTTTCAGCGGAAAAAACGGTGAAGTATCATTTACCGGGCAGGAACTCTTGCAGATTGCCAAAAATCATCCTGAACGATTAAGCAACAATGTCATTACACGCCCGCTCATGCAGGAAATGCTTTTCCCTGTATTGGCTTTCGTTTCTGGACCTGGGGAAATAGCTTATTGGGCAGAATTAAAAAAGGCATTTGAGTTGTTTTCCATGAAGATGCCGCCAATCATTCCTAGGTTGAATATCACGCTGGTAGAGCGCAGTATCCATAGCGACCTTGAAGAAATGGAACTCGGTTTGGAAACTGTTCTGACTGAAGGAACCGCTAATGCTGTGAAAAGTTACCTTGATTCGGTGAAAGATGAGACGATTGACACTCTGTTCGGGACACTGAAATCACAGCTTGAAGAGAACCATGAAAAGCTATTTGCCCACGCTGTCTCTTTAGATAGAGGACTTGAGCCGATGTTGAACAAAAACATCGAATTCATTCAAAAGCAATTGAATTTCATGTATGGCAAAATCGGTGACCGTACAAAGGAACGGCATTCGGTCATATTGAAAAAATATGAACGGATTGCAAATTCACTGTACCCTCTTGGATCACCTCAGGAGAGGATTTGGAATGTGTTTTATTACTTGAATCAATACGGGCCAGAGTTCGTACGGGATATGATGAAACTGGAATACCGGTTCAATAATCAGCATAAATTGATTTTCATTTAGAAAATCCATCCGTTTTGGGGAAAAGTGGCGGACACTTCAATTTGAATAGGGTTGCCACAAACCAATCCTGCCGGAGGGATTAAAAAGTGTAAAAAAGACAGGTGCTAAAGCCTGTCTTTTTTTTCTGTTTTCTGGGCTATTGTCAGGTAGTGCTTCGACAGTAATGGTGGGACTGCGTCTTAGTCTGAGTCCATTCGAGGGAATTGCACGTTTCTGTGAATAATTTGGCTAAATAAACTTAAGTAGAAAAGAAGGGAATTTTTACTTAGAAGGAGAAAGTAAAAACAAGTGGAGAAAGGTGGGGGAATGTGGTACATTGAGATTAGAATGTGGGGGTTGTGGGTATGTTCATGGGAGAGTACCATCATAACATCGATATAAAGGGCCGTTTGATTGTCCCAGTGAAATTCAGGGAAAATCTCGGGGAGCAATTTGTCCTTACCCGCGGACTCGATCAATGTTTATTTGGTTACCCTATGGAAGAGTGGAAGCTGCTTGAAGAAAAGCTGAAAGCCCTACCTTTAACAAAAAAAGATGCCCGAGCCTTTACCCGTTTTTTCTTTTCTGCAGCTACAGAGTGCGAAATTGATAAACAAGGGCGAATTAATATCCCCACGCCGCTTACTTCATATGGCCAATTGGAAAAAGAATGTGTAATTCTTGGTGTTACCAATCGTATTGAGATTTGGAGCAAATCCCTTTGGGAAAACTATTTTTCAGCTTCTGAGGATTCTTTCGCTGAGATAGCAGAAAATATGATTGGCTTTGATATTTAAGGCTGCCCCCAGAAATAGGGTCACTCAATAACCGATTGGAAGGATGTCTAGCATGTTTCAACATACAACAGTGTTATTAAAAGAGACGGTTGATGGATTGAACATCAAACCTGATGGAATTTATGTGGATTGTACTTTAGGAGGAGCCGGTCACAGCGAATACTTACTTTCACAGCTCTCTGACAAGGGTAGGCTTTATGCTTTTGATCAGGACGAAACGGCGATTCGGAATGCTAAGGAAAAATTGGAAAGCTATGGCGAACGTATTGTTCTTGTTCCTAATAATTTTAAATACTTAAAAGAAGAGTTGAATGCCCGGGGAATCGAGAAAGTGGACGGGATCCTTTATGATTTAGGTGTGTCATCCCCACAATTGGATACACCAGAGCGTGGTTTCAGCTATAACCATGATGCACCTTTGGATATGAGGATGGACCAAAGTGCTGCCATTTCTGCCTATGATGTCGTGAATACTTGGTCATTCCATGATTTGCTGAGAATTTTCTTCCAATATGGCGAAGAAAAGTTTTCGAAACAAATTGCCAGGAAAATTGAAGCGGCACGTGAAATAAAACCGATTGAAACGACATTCGAGCTTGTGGAGTTAATTAAGGATGGAATACCGGCCCCGGCAAGACGTAAAGGCGGACACCCTGCGAAACGAGTGTTCCAAGCAATAAGAATCGCTGTGAATGACGAACTTGGTGTCTTTGAAGATTCCTTGGAGCAAGCCATATCGCTTTTGGATAAAGAAGGAAGAATATCTGTCATTACATTCCATTCATTAGAAGATAGAATTTGTAAAACGGTATTTAAAAAAGCCAGTAGCATGCCGGACCTTCCGCCTGGACTTCCAGTTATCCCGGATGAATTCAAACCAACTATGAAAATAATTACGAGAAAACCGATTTTACCTTCTGAAGAAGAATTGGAAGGGAATAATCGTTCCCGGTCGGCTAAGTTAAGAATCGCCGAAAAGCAATAATCACAGAAAAAAATCAGTAGAGGGGGAACATGAATGAGTTCCATAGCCAAAAAAATACAAGAACAGCAATATGAAGACCAACAGCAGCAACAGACGCATCAAACAGTGGTCATCCGTAAAGCGAAGATATCCATTGGTGAAGTTTTCTTACTATGTGCCCTTGCTATCATGGTTACCTTTATGGGAGTGAAAATAGTCTCTAATCAAGCGGCCATCTATGAAACGAATAAAGAAATCCAGCTAGTGGAAACGTCGATTGAAAAACAGGGTAAAGTGAATGAAGATTTGAAAGTACAGGTTGCTGAACTTAGTACATACGAAAGAATTTGGAAAAAAGCTGCAGCGCTAGGCTTCAAGTTAAATGAGAATAATGTGAAGGGTGTGCAGTGATAATGCAGAAACAAAAAAATATGAAGCATGGGGCAGCCGGATTATTCTTCTTATTCGGCCTGCTCTTTTTTGTATTAGTCTGCCGCTTTTTGTATATTCAGGTGACAGGTACAGCAGGCGGGGAGGTACTGGCTTCGAAAATCGACAAGAAATATGAAAAAAAACAGGTCCTAGAAGCCAAAAGGGGAAGCATACTCGATACTAAGGGTGAAGTCATCGCTGAGGATACTCCCTCCTATATCTTAAGGGCTGTACTCAGTGAAAAGGAGCCGGAGCATGTCAAGGATCCGGAGATGACCGCTAGTAAGCTAGCTAAATATATCGACATGGATGAACAGGACATTTATGAAAGACTTACGAAAAAAGGGGCATACCAGGTGGAGTTTGGCAGTGCGGGCAAGGATTTGACTCAGGTCGTCAAGCAGAAAATAGAAAAAATGGAACTGCCGGGAATTACATTCGGAAGTACGAATAAACGTTTTTATCCTAATGGAATTTTCGCCTCCCATCTGATTGGCTATGTAGAAAAGGATGAAGAAACGGAAGAAATGGCTGGTAAGTTCGGCATTGAAAAGTACCTCAATAAAGAACTACAGGAAACGAACGGGGAGCTGACATATGACAGTGACTCATGGGGCTTTCTTTTACCGGATACGAAGGAAAAGGTGGTTGCCCCGGATAATGGCAATGATGTTATGCTTACGATCGACAAGAAAATACAAACGTTCCTGGAAGATTCGATGAGCAAAGTGCAGGAAAAATACGATCCCGAGCAAATCATAGCGATTGTCTCCAATCCAAAAACGGGGGAAATTGTGGCGATGGGGCAAAGGCCTACCTTCCACCCGACAACGAAAGTCGGGCTTACGGATACTTGGCGTAACCTGGCTATTGAAGAAAGCTTCGAACCGGGATCAACCATGAAAACATTCACCCTTGCCGCGGCTGTTGAGGAAGGGGTCTTTAATCCGAATGAAAGCTTTGTCGCTGGAACCTACAAAGCCGGATCGGGGAAAATCGGAGATCATAGCGGAATCGAAAGAGGGAAGAGCATGACATTTCTTGAAGGGGTTCAACGTTCCTCCAACGTCGCTTTTGCCACTCTTGCAATGGATAAGATAGGAGAGGATACTTTCCGTGAGTATTTGACTAAGTTCGGATTTGATAAAAAAACGGGAATTGACCTGCCGAACGAGATAACTGGAAAAATTCAATACAAGTATAAGCTTGAAAAAGTTACTACTTCCTTTGGACAGGGTTCGACCGTTACACCGATTCAACAAATCCAAGCTGCATCCGCAATAGCCAATGACGGAAAAATGATGCAGCCGTACGTGATAAAAAGCATTTCCGATCAAGATACCGGAAAAATTTTGAAAACGACAAAGCCAAAAGTGACAGGGCAACCGATTTCGGCAGAAACTGCAAAACAAGTACGTGATTATTTGGAAACGGTAATTTCCGCGAAAAAAGGAACAGGGAAAAAATATGCCATTGATGGATATGAAGTAGCGGGGAAAACCGGTACTGCACAAATTCCTGGTCCGACAGGTAGATATTTAGAAGGGAAAAATAACTATGTATTCTCCTTTTTAGGTATGGCTCCAAAAGATGATCCGCAGTTGGTCATGTATGTGGCGGTCAAGCAGCCGAAGTTAGGTGTATCTTATGTTGGGGCTGATCCATTGTCAGAGATATTTAATCCTGTCATGCAAAATAGCCTGCAATATCTAAACATAAAGCCTTCTGAGGTTAAAAAACAAAAAGCAAATAAAATCGTTGACTATACGAATCAAACCGAAAGTTCAGCTGTCAAAGAACTGAAGGAACTTGGCTATGATGTAAGTACGATCGGCAGTGGGCGTAAAGTGCTCGATCAATCCCCAAAAGCGGGGAGTATACTGTTACAGGGTGAAAGGATAATCCTGAGGACGGAAGGAGAAATGAAAGTTCCTGACATGAAGGGATGGTCCCTGCGCGATGTTATGAAATTGGCTAAGGTTGCAAAACTGGAGCTAAAAACTGAAGGTACTGGATATGTGAGTAAACAAAGTCTTGAGGCCGGGAAAAAAGTGAAGGAAGGAGAGACCTTCAATATTGAATTATCCCAGCCTGAAGGGGCTGGTGAAGATATACCGACAAAAGAGACAACAGAGTGAAGATAAAGAGGGGATCCAAATGGATCCCCTCTTTAATTCTTACAAAGTTTCTAGTCTAGCATCGAGTAGACAAGCATATATTGAAGCATGTATGAAATGGAGGTGCCTGTTTTTGCGTGTTTCGAATGTTACTGTCCGAAAACGGCTGGCAATCGCATTGGCGATCGGTATCGTTGTTTTTTTTATCATTGATATCCGATTGGGAATTGTACAGTTTTATCTAGGGGATAAGTTGACGGGGCTGGCTAAAGATTCCTGGAGCAGGAATATTCCTTTTGAAGCCAAACGAGGAGAAATTCTCGATCGGAATGGTGTTGAGCTGGCAACGAATATATCTGCTCCAACAGTCTATGTCATCCCAAGACAGATTGAGAATCCTGGGGAGACGGCGGAACAGCTTGCTTCAATATTGGATATGACAAAGGAAAAGGCTTATCAATGGTTAACGAAACAGGCGATGAGCGTCAGAATTCCGGAAGGCAGAAAGATATCTCATGAAAAGGCGAAGGAAATAAAAGCATTAGGGATAAAGGGCGTTTATATAGCTGAAGATTCAAAGCGCCATTACCCATTTGGTGAATACCTTTCGCATGTTCTTGGCTTTACAGGCTCTGACAATCAAGGGTTGATGGGTATTGAATTGTCATATGATAAGGAACTAAGCGGAGAAAAAGGATTCGTTAAATTTTACTCCGATGCGAAAGGGAAAAGGCTTGAGAATATGGCCGATGACTATAAGCCCCCTGTTGATGGTGATAACTTGAAGCTAACCATCGATAGCAAAATCCAGACAATTGTGGAGAGGGAGCTCGATAATGCGGAGGCGACATATGATCCCGATGGTCTAATTGCCATTGCAATGGACCCGAATACAGGGGAAATATTGGCAATGTCAAGCAGGCCAACCTTCGACCCGGCCAATTTTCAAAATGTACCTTCAGAAGTGTATAATCGTAATTTACCAGTTTGGAGTATATATGAACCAGGTTCGACTTTTAAGATCATCACGCTTGCTGCGGCGCTTGAGGAAGGGAAGGTCGACTTACAAAAGGAACATTTTTATGATTCCGGACATGTGGAAGTGTCAGGGTCTACACTGCATTGCTGGAAAAGCGGAGGACATGGGGACCAAACTTTTCTTGAAGTCGTCGAGAACTCATGTAACCCTGGTTTTGTAGAATTAGGGAACCGGCTTGGTAAAGACAAGCTGTTTAAATATATAAATGATTTTGGGTTTGGGCAAAAGACGGGGATTGATTTAACAGGAGAAGGAAAAGGAATCATGTTCAACATGGATCAAGTGGGTCCGGTTGAGCAGGCAACGACAGCGTTTGGACAAGGTGTAGCCGTAACGCCCATTCAGCAGGTGACAGCGGTATCGGCGGCTGTGAATGGCGGAACTTTGTATACACCTTATATCGCGAAGGAACTTGTGAATCCAAAAAATGGGGAAGTGCTGATGCGAAAGACCCCACAGGCGAAGAAAAAAGTGATTTCAGAAGCAACCTCGAAGAAAGTCCGTGAAGCACTTGAATCCGTTGTCGCCCAAGGTAGCGGTAAAGGAGCATTCGTGGAGTCGTACCGAGTCGGCGGGAAAACGGGTACAGCCCAAAAAGCTGAAAATGGCAGATACCTTGAAAATAATTATATTCTCTCATTCATTGGGGTCGCACCAGCGGATGATCCGCAAATCGTCGTTTATATAGCTGTGGATAATCCGAAAGGAACGGTACAGTTCGGCGGGGTCGTTGCCGCACCAATCGTTGGGAATATCATGGAGGATTCACTTAGGGCCATGGGCGTCAAGCCAAGGAAAAACCAGATTGAGAAGGAAACGGTCTGGACGGATCCTGTCATGGTCGAGGTACCTGACGTTGTGGGTCTAAGCAAAAAAGAGTTGCAAACCCAGCTGATCGACCTTAAGCTGGATATTGCCGGAAATGGGGATAAAGTCATAAATCAAGCCCCGGATCCAGGTGTTAAAGTAAAACAAGGCTCCACAATAAGAATTTATCTTGGCGAAAATACAGAATAAGTATAATATAATATATGAATAGTTAAAGCGGCTGAAGAATCATCAGCCGCTTTGTTTACGGAGTCGGGATAACCCCGTATAATTGAAATTGGTTTCTCGACAAGCCAAGGCTAATCACATATAATGAATCCTCAAATTAAGTTGAGAGGGATGGAAAAATGAAGCTTCACAAATTACTATCTTATTTACACTCCTTATTTACGTATGAAGGAGAAAATCCTGAAATCACCTCCATTGAAAATGATAACCGTAAAGTCATAGACGGAAGTTTATTTGTTTGTATAAAAGGTTATACAGTCGATGGTCATGATTTTGCCCGACTTGCTGTAGAACATGGAGCTGCAGCAGTCATTGCCGAAAGGCCGCTTGACCTCGATGTTCCCGTGATCGTAGTCAGGGATTCGAGCAGGGCGATGGCGGTGCTTGCCGATGCATTCTATGGCCATCCGACTCAGAAGATGCGCTTGATCGGAATTACAGGTACAAATGGAAAGACGACGACCAGTCACTTATTGGAAAAGATTTTCGAGGATCGACAAGAAAAAACAGGCTTGATTGGCACGATGTATACAAAAATTGCCGATACGGTATATGAAACTAAGAATACGACGCCAGATAGCGTTACGCTGCAGAAGGCTTTTCATGAAATGGCCGAAGCATCCGTTACCACTGCCATTATGGAAGTTTCATCACATGCACTTGAGCTTGGACGCGTCCATGGCTGTGATTATGATATTGCCGTCTTTACGAATCTCACACAGGATCATTTGGATTTTCATAAAACCATGGACAGATACAGGCAGGCAAAATCCTTATTTTTCTCACAGCTAGGCAATGCTTACATAGAAAATCGTCCTAAATATGCTGTGCTTAATGCTGATGATGAGGCAACAGCTGATTTCATTAAAGCGACTGCTGCTACAGTTGTAACATACGGCATAGACAAAGAAGCAGATATCAGGGCCAAGGATATACAAATTGATGCTAATGGCACATCGTTCACCTTGACAGCAGGTAAAGAAGAGCGTTACATTCAGCTGAAGCTAATTGGTAAATTCAGTGTTTATAATGTGCTCTCTGCAATCTCAGCTGCTTTGTGCGCCGGTAACGATCTAGATGAGACAATTAGATCCATAGAGGATATAAAAGGTGTTGCAGGCCGTTTTGAGCTCATTACAGCGAATCAGGACTTCCCTGTCATTGTTGACTATGCCCATACTCCGGATAGTTTAGAAAATGTTCTAAAGACTGTTGGTGAGTTTGCTAGAAAGAAAATTTTCGTGATAGTGGGCTGCGGCGGGGACCGAGACAAGACAAAGCGTCCCATCATGGCCGAAATAGCATGCAGTTTGGCGACTGACCCGATCTTCACTTCGGATAATCCGCGCAGTGAAGATGCTGCCCAGATCCTCCGGGATATGGAAGCTGGTGTAGCAGGCAAAGAATATACGGTTATTGAAGACCGCAGGCAGGCGATTGCTTACGCTGTTTCCAAGGCGGAAGAGGGCGACGTTATATTAATAGCCGGAAAAGGTCATGAAACCTATCAATTGGTCGGTGACGAAGTGCTTCACTTCGATGACCGTGAAGAAGCGGAAAAGGCGATTCAAAGTCGTTTGGGTTCAGTTTGAACAAAGCTGAAATTGCCATGCAACAAATAAGAAAAGACATCAAGCAGAATTTTATATTTGAATTGTGTTAGGAATGAGGGAGTAAGGAATGTTGGAACAAGTGATTTTTTATACGATTTTGGTGGCGTTTTTAGTAACCGTTCTTCTTTCGCCGATTTTCATCCCGTTTTTAAGAAGATTGAAATTCGGGCAAAGTATTAGGGAAGAAGGCCCACAATCGCATCTGAAGAAAACTGGAACACCCACCATGGGCGGTTTGGTAATTTTATTATCTGTCACCATCGCTACACTAGTCATGACTTTGAAATTTTCGGCACCTTCAACCGAAACGTATTTATTATTATTCGTTACTTTAGGTTTTGGTTTATTAGGTTTCCTGGATGATTTCATCAAAGTGGTCATGAAGCGAAACCTAGGATTGACTTCCAAGCAAAAACTGCTTGGACAAATTGTGATTTCTGTCATCTTTTACTTCGTCTTTAAGCAGACAGACCGTTTTAATCCTGAATTGACGATTCCAGGTACTGACTTTGCTTTTGATTTTGGCTGGTTTTATCTGTTTATCGTTATTTTCTGGCTGGTAGGTTTTTCGAATGCCGTCAATTTGACGGATGGGCTTGATGGACTTGTCTCAGGAACATCAGCCATTGCCTTTGGTGCTTTTGCCATTTTGGCCTGGAGTCAGTCACAATATGATGTCGCTATTTTTTCGGTGGCGGTTGTCGGTGCAGTACTCGGGTTCTTGGTATTCAATGCACATCCAGCAAAGGTTTTCATGGGGGATACGGGTTCCTTGGCCCTTGGGGGAGCAATCGCAACCATCGCCTTGTTAACGAAGCTTGAAATCCTACTGGTAATCATTGGCGGAGTCTTCGTGATTGAGACGCTCTCGGTCATCCTGCAGGTAGGATCTTTTAAAACGACTGGTAAACGTATTTTTAAAATGAGTCCGCTTCACCACCATTATGAGCTTTCCGGCTGGTCGGAATGGCGCGTCGTCGTGACTTTCTGGACAGTGGGGCTGCTGTGTGCGGTACTTGGAATCTATTTAGAGGTGTGGATATAATTGAAAGAGACTGCAAAGTATTCAGAGAAAAAGATATTAGTATTGGGTTTGGCAAAAAGCGGAGTGATTGCAGCTTCGCTTCTACATAAATTAGGTGCTTTCGTGACGGTTAATGACATGAAGCCATTATCGGAAAATCCTGAGGCTCAAGGACTTCTTGAACAGGGAATCAAAGTCATCTGCGGCAGTCATCCGATCGAGCTTCTTGATGAGGGTTTCGAGCTGATCGTGAAAAATCCGGGAATCCCTTATCGGAACCCTATCGTAAAAGGGGCATTGGAAAAAGGGATCCCTGTTATCACGGAAGTTGAACTGGCCTATCAGATAAGTGAAGCACCTTTCATAGGGATCACTGGTACAAATGGGAAAACGACCACGACAACATTGATTTACGAAATGTTGAAGACCGGTGAAAAATCCCCGCTGGTTGCCGGTAATATCGGGACAGTGGCTTCTGGTGTTGCTGAAAATGCAAAACCCGATGACTCGATCGTCATTGAATTATCATCGTTTCAGCTAATGGGAATAGACGAATTTCGCCCTGAAATCTCAATCGTGACAAATTTGTATGATGCACATTTGGATTATCACAGTTCAAAACAGGAATATGTCGAAGCAAAAGCTGCCATTACGAAAAATCAAATAGACTCAGATTTCATGATTTATAATGCAGATCAAGATCTTGTTTTGTCCATGGCGAAAAAGACCAAGGCTGAACTTGTTCCTTTTTCAGCTGAAGTGAAACATGAGAATGGAGCCTATGTGGAAGATGGTGCCGTCAGTTTCCGAGGAGAAAAAATCATTGAAGTTTCAGAGATAGCCCTTCCTGGGAAGCATAATTTGGAAAATGTGCTCGCTGCCATCTCAGCGGCCAAACTGAAGGGTGTAGCTAACGAAGCCATACAGACTGTACTCAAAACATTTTATGGTGTGGAGCACCGTCTGCAGTTTGTGGCAACGATCGATAACCGTAAATTTTATAATGATTCGAAAGCGACGAACATTCTTGCAGCATCCAAAGCGCTAACTTCCTTTACGGAACCTGTCATCTTATTGGCGGGCGGTTTGGATCGCGGAAATGAATTTGATGAGCTGAAACCGGCGATGAAAAATGTCAAAGCCGTGATAACTTTTGGTGAAACGGCAGAAAAAATTGAACGGGTAGCCAAAGAATTAGGAATAGCGAATATAAAACGTGTCGATAATGTAGAAAAGGCCGTGCCGGCTGCATTTGAATTATCAGATGAAGGCGACTGCATTCTTCTCTCCCCTGCTTGTGCAAGCTGGGATCAATATAAAACTTTTGAGCAAAGAGGAGACATGTTTATGGAGGCCGTGCATAAACTTAAGTAAGAGCTTTCGCAGAGAGAAGTGAACTTGCTTCTACGTTGACACCATGGAAAAAAGCGATAATGAGCCGTTATCGCTTTTTTTTTGACTAAAGTGCTGACAAGCAATCAGCATTGATGTTTATATTCGCAGGCTCGAAAAACTTCCTAGAGGTGGATGTCCGTGCCATTAAAAAAATCGAATCCTGATCTCATTCTCATTATCGTCACCTTAAGTCTTTTGACTGTTGGATTAATCATGGTTTACAGCGCGAGTGCCATTTGGGCAACATATAAATTTGATGATTCGTTTTATTTTGCTAAAAGGCAGTTGCTGTTTGCCTGCGTTGGTGTCATAGCCATGTTTTTCATCATGAATGTGGATTACTGGACGTGGCGGACATGGGCCAAGATCCTTATCATCATTTGTTTCATTATGTTACTGGCTGTGCTTGTACCAGGTATAGGGATGGCGAGAAATGGTTCGAGGAGCTGGATTGGTGTGGGTGCCTTTTCGGTGCAGCCCTCTGAGTTCATGAAGCTGGCGATGATCGCTTTTTTAGCTAAGTTTTTATCAGAACGGCAAAAGCTGATCACCTCCTTTAAAAAAGGGATGCTTCCATCCTTGGGTTTAGTGTTTTTGGCATTTGGATTGATCATGTTACAGCCGGACCTTGGAACGGGAACGGTGATGGTTGGAACGTGCATCGTTATGATTTTTATATCCGGGGCAAAAATCAGTCACTTTGTTGGCTTGGGGCTAATCGGGGTAGCAGGTTTTATCGGACTGATTTTGTCAGCGCCCTACCGGATAAAAAGGATCACGTCTTTTCTGGATCCTTGGGAGGACCCTTTGGGCAGTGGATTTCAAATGATTCAATCGTTTTATGCAATCGGACCAGGGGGATTGTTCGGATTGGGACTCGGGCAAAGCCGCCAAAAGTTTTTCTATTTACCAGAACCGCAGACTGATTTTATCTTTGCCATACTTTCCGAGGAGCTTGGCTTCATCGGGGGTTCTCTTGTCATTTTATTATTTGCGCTTATGCTTTGGCGGGGCATTCGGATTGCACTTGGTGCCCCTGATTTATATGGGAGCCTTGTAGCGGTGGGAATCATTGCAATGGTCGCCATTCAAGTGATGATCAATATAGGTGTGGTAACGGGTTTGATGCCAGTTACGGGTATCACCTTGCCCCTCTTAAGTTATGGTGGTTCATCACTGACACTCATGTTGATGGCGATTGGGGTGCTCCTGAATATTAGCCGTTATTCAAGGTTCTGAAAATAAGTGAAATATATGGTTTGGCAAAAGGGAAGTTCTGTTAAACGCAGGCTTCCTTTTTTTATGTTGAAAACCCTTGCAGGAAAACGATTTTGGATGGTGCCTTGCCGAAATTTAGAAATAAATGAAATGCCGCTTAAATATTACCATGTATGAATGTTGAGGAATCCACAATAAATATTGGCAATACGTCTTTGTTTAGACTATAGTATAAGAGGGTTAGGCCGTACTGGGGCTTGCTTCTGTTCATTTTTCTGCTAAAAAGGCGTTATTAAACTTGTAATATAAGTGACCTCATGGAAGAGGAAATGAAAATTATAACCTGGAATTTTTGGAACAACAAGGAGGTTTATCATGGATAATGTGATAAAGCAATTAACTGAAATGAAAATCGGCAAAGTTCTTGAACAGGAACCGCTTGCAAATCATACAACTATGAAAATTGGGGGGCCGGCAGATTTATTCATCGTGCCTTTATCCATTGAGAATATAGAAAAAACAATGAAGGTCATCAAAGAAAATGGGATTCCATGGACGGTGATCGGCAGGGGCTCTAACCTACTTGTGAGTGATGGCGGAATTGAAGGTGCCGTGCTTAAATTGGGTAAAGGACTTGATCATCTCGAGATAAATGGGCCGGAGATAAAAGCAGGAGCTGGGGTATCACTTGTCAGCCTGTCCGTACAAATCAGTAAAAAAGGATATGCAGGATTGGAATTTGCCAGTGGGATTCCTGGTTCCGTCGGCGGAGCAGTCTATATGAACGCTGGTGCACACGGTTCAGATATGAGTGAAATTCTCAAGGAGGCACATGTTCTTTTTGAAGATGGAACCCTGGCTTGGCTTTCGAAAGAAGAAATGGAGTTTTCTTATCGAACTTCTCTGCTTCAGAAGAAAAGACCTGGTATCGTACTGGAAGCAATTTTTCAATTGACAGAGGGTGATAAAACCGAAATCGTTGAAAGAATGCAGAATAACAAGAATTATCGTAAAGATACCCAGCCGTATAATCTTCCATGTGCCGGGAGCATATTTAGGAATCCACTTCCACACCATGCTGGTAAATTGGTCGAGAATGCAGGCCTGAAGGGACATTCTATTGGCGGAGCTCAGATTTCACCGATGCACGGGAACTTTATCGTTAACACAGGTAATGGAAGTGCAGCGGATGTTCAAGCGTTGATACAGCATGTGAAGGATACTGTGTATGATAAATTTGAAGTTGAAATGGAAACAGAAGTGGAAATTATCGGCAGAAAATAATAGGATTCATAATATCCAAATATTGTGATATAATGTGTTACCTTTTAAAGTTTGTTAATAACCAAATATAGAGTTTGTCTTGATTTCGCACTGTCAAGAACCATCCATTTTTTCAGGAAGAGGT
This sequence comes from Bacillus sp. B4EP4a, assembly GCF_006680105.1. Lineage (NCBI taxonomy): Bacteria > Bacillati > Bacillota > Bacilli > Caryophanales > Bacillaceae > Bacillus > Bacillus sp. B4EP4a. Next base: position 200,164 of record NZ_VHIK01000003.1, on the reverse strand, counting down.
GAAGGGGATGGAAAAGGGGAAAATCGTTTCCATTGAGGACCGCATCCCGAAATTAAAACAATTAAGAAAAAGCAAAGCAAACAGGCGGCTTGTTCTTTTGCTTTCCCTTTTCTTCATTCTGGTTGCTTGTGTGCTATATTTCTTATCTCCGTTAAGCTATGTGAAATCCGTGCAGGTAGAGGGGAATCGTTATATTACTTCCAAACAGATCATTAAATTGAGTAAGGTGAAGAAGGATCGAAGCATCTGGAAGGTTGATACAGGGGAAGCTGCAGCCAATATCAAAAAAAATCAAGAAATAAAAAGCGTTAAGGTGACACCGATATTTCCTAATTCCATTAAAATTACGGTTTCGGAACATAATAGGATGGCATATCTGTCCAATAATGGGAAGTTTGCACCCATTTTGGAAAACGGGTCCGTTTTAGAGGAGTTGGCAACAGGCGAAATTCCAGTATTTGCCCCTGTTTTAATTGGTTTCAAAGAGGGTAAAGCATTAAAGTTGCTTTTAGAAGAGCTGGACAAGCTTCCAATCGAGATTCAGAATGCCATTTCAGAAATTCATTACGCTCCAACCAAAACTGATGTCTACCATATCGTCATGTATATGAACGATGGGTTTGAAGTAAGTGCGACAAGCCGGACTTTATACGAGAAAATGATTCACTATCCATCAATTGTCAGCCAGTTGGATCCAAATGTAAAGGGAGTCATCGATCTGGAAGTGGGTTCTTATTTTAAGGCATATGAAGACGCTGATCAAAAGGAAGACACTAATGAGGAAAATTAATGGCAAGCGGGTGGTTTTACCCCTGGTTTGCGTGGTGCTCGGATTCATGATAGCCTTCTCTTACAATCTGACCAAAGAAGGTGAAGGTGCAGGGAAGGACAAAGCCTGGGATCAGGAATATGAGCTGAGGCAGAAGCTGATCGAACAGGAGAAGCAGAACCGGGAACTTCAGAAGGAACTCCTTCAGAAGCAAGAAAATGTATCCCAAATAGAAAAAGACTTAGCGCAGGAAAAGCAGCTTTTTTTCAATTTGGCAAAGGATACGGAAAAATACCGTATGTTTCTCGGGAAAGTGAAAGTGAAAGGCTCAGGCCTGCAGGTGACGCTTGAAGATGGTACGGATATGGATTCAGAAGCCAATGTTAATAATTACCTCGTCCATGAACAGCATGTCTTCAAGGTCGTCAATGAACTATACATATCAGGTGCAGAGGCTGTTGCGATTAACGGTCAAAGGTTAAATCATGATTCATACATAATCTGTAATGGGCCTGTGATTACAATCGATGGCCATCAGCATCCTGCTCCCTTCATCATATCTGCGATTGGGGACCCGGATGTCCTGGGTGCTTCACTGGACTTACCCGGTGGCATCAAGGAACAGCTGGTTAATGAGAATATTATCTTTACAGTGGAAAAACAAAAGAATATCATTTTTGATCCAATTATTGGAGGGTGATCAGACCGCCGGATTCGATGAAAGATTGGTGAGAAACTGGAAATGAAAAAAAAGCTTTCTTTTAGTTTGGTTACGTTGATTGCTGGCTTCATGCTCGCTATTCAATTCAATTTGGTGAATCAGCCTGTCGTTTCCGATACAAGGGATATGTGGGAGCTGAAAAATGATTTATTGAAAGAACAGCAGACCCAGGCGGATCTAATAGAGGGTATAGGGAAGCTTGAGGGAAAAATAGCATCCTATGAAACAAAGAAAAATGAGAGTAAAGAAGAAGTATTGCGTGACACCCTGACCGAATTAAAGACAGATGCAGGTTTGACCGAAATTAAAGGTAATGGGGTCATCGTATCTATACAGCCTATCAAAGCAGATCTCCTTCTTGGTGAGAGGGTCGAGTATATTTCACCTGTTTTGATCATTCGGCTCATTAATGAAATGTATAGGTATGGCGCTGACGAAATTTCCATTTCAGGACAAAGGTATATATCAACATCGGTTATTCGTGATATTAATGGGCAGCCGAAAATGGACGGGTATCCTCTTGTTCATTACCCGGTCGAAATACAGGCAATAACCGTTAATCCAAAGAAACTGAAGCAACGCATTGAAGGTTCCGAACTTATGGATGATTTCTTTATAGATAATTTTGAAGTGCAGATCAATGTGCCTTCCGGTGAGTTGACATTGCCGGCTTACCAAAATGCTATTAATGTGGAACATATGGAACCCATTATGGATGGGGGTGAATCGTAATGTGGCTTCCAGTTTTTGGACTATTGATTGGAATCACCCTTGGTTTTTTGGTGGATTTTGATATTCCACATGAATATTCAAATTATCTTTCCATTGCTGTGCTTGCTGCTTTTGATACCTTATTTGGGGGCATAAGGGCCCATTTGCAAAATCTTTATGATGAAGTTGTATTTGTAACAGGATTCTTCTTTAATATTGTTTTAGCCGCAGGTTTGGCTTTTCTAGGTGTACATCTTGGTGTAGACTTATATTTAGCCGCAATCTTTGTGTTCGGTGTAAGGCTCTTTCAAAATATCGCCCTGATTAGAAGGATCCTAATTGAAAAATGGTCCATTTCCCGGAAAAAGCAGAAAAAAAATCTATAATTTTAAAGGGAATTAAGTTATAAATGACGAATAGTTTATGGCAGTATCTAGTTTATTAAGTGTATCAGTCTCGTTGAGAAGCGAACAATAAGCACCATAAGGTGGGAAATCTACGAGTTTTGTTCGGGAAATACTAAATGAACCGCATTTCTATGAAATTCGCGAGTTGTTGTAATCAGTTCTGTTATTCTATAATGTATAAGTCTTCGATATAAAAATGTTATTCTACTAATACATGTATAAAACTGAAGGAGGTGCCATGGAATGAACAGCAACGAAATATACGTAAGTCTTGACATCGGTACATCCAGTGTAAAAGTTATCATTGGGGAAATGGTCAATGACACATTAAATATAATCGGCGTAGGAAATGTTAAATCAGAAGGGCTCAAAAAGGGTTCGATCGTCGGTATAGATGAAACCGTCCAATCCATTCAAAAGGCTATAGAGCAAGCAGAACGGATGATAGGGATGGAGATAAAGAATGTAATCGTCGGCATAAGCGGAAATCACGTGACGCTTCAGCCATGCCATGGGGTAGTAGCGGTATCCAGTGACAATAAAGAAATTACCGAGCATGACGTTTTCCGTGTTAGGGAAGCAGCGGAGTTAATAACGATACCATCCGACAGGGAAATCATCGACGTGGTGCCGATTCACTACAAAGTTGATGAACTTGATGAAATCAGTGATCCAAGGGGCATGATAGGTGTCCGGTTGGAAATGAGAGGGATTTTAATCACAGGTCTTCGGACAATTTTACATAACACACTGCGCTGTGTGGAAAGGGCAGGGTTGGAAATAACCGATATCGCGCTTCAGCCGTTAGCCGCAGGTTCCCTTGTTTTATCCAAGGATGAAAAAGAACTTGGTGTGGCACTTGTCGATATTGGCGGTGGTTCCACGACTCTGGCAATTTTCGAACAAGGCTATTTACAATATACGTCTGTGATACCTATAGGCGGGGAAACACTTACGAAGGACCTTTCCATCGTTCTAAGGACAACGATGGAGGAAGCTGAGAAAATAAAAGTAAAGCATGGACATGCCTTTTATGATGACGCGTCTGAAGATGAAGTATTCCAAATACCGATCATCGGCAGCGATCAGCAACAGACCTGCAACCAGTTAATGCTTTCGGATATCATTGAAGCGCGGGTGACCGAAATATTCGAGTTGATTCAAGATGATTTGAAGAGACTTGGCTTCCAGGATATACCGGGTGGTTTCGTGTTGACCGGGGGCGTCGTCAAGATGCCGGGAGTCCTGGAGCTAGCTCAATATGTGTTCCAAAACCGAGTAAGGACAGCTGAACCGAATTACATCGGTGTCAGGGAGCCCCAATACACGACAGCTGTTGGTTTGATTAAACACGCATGCAAGAAAGAGAGAATGCAAAAAAACACCGCTAATAAAACTCCTGTAGCAGCTGGACAAGCTCAAGAAGATAACGACCAGCGCAGCCAGAAGGTTTCTCAGAAAAACAAAGAGAACACGGCTAAAAAACAAGGTGAAAAAGGTGAATCTAAATTCAAAAAAATCCTGGGTTACTTTTTTGAATAACAATCATTAAGAATCGGGAATTTCGTCAAAATAGGAGGATTGTCATGTTGGAGTTTGATTCTAATCTAGAACAATTAGCAACGATAAAAGTAATAGGTGTTGGCGGCGGCGGAAACAATGCGGTAAACAGAATGATCGAGCATGGTGTACAGGGTGTTGAGTTTATTTCTGTCAATACTGACGCACAGGCTCTTAATCTATCAAAAGCAGAAATCAAAATGCAAATCGGTGGAAAGCTTACTCGTGGTTTGGGAGCAGGTGCCAATCCCGAGGTAGGAAAAAAAGCTGCTGAAGAAAGCAAAGAGCAGATTGAAGAAGCGCTTAAAGGTGCCGATATGGTTTTCGTAACTGCTGGAATGGGCGGCGGTACAGGAACAGGGGCTGCTCCTGTCATAGCGGGCATCGCTAAAGATCTAGGGGCTCTTACAGTGGGTGTAGTTACACGTCCATTTACTTTCGAAGGCCGAAAACGTGCAACACAGGCACAAGGCGGCATTTCATCCATGAAGGAATCGGTTGACACACTGATCGTCATTCCGAACGACCGCCTCCTTGAAATCGTCGATAAAAGCACGCCGATGCTTGAAGCATTCCGTGAAGCCGATAATGTACTTCGTCAAGGTGTACAAGGGATTTCAGATTTAATTGCTGTTCCAGGTCTTATTAACTTGGACTTTGCCGATGTGAAGACAATCATGTCCAACAAAGGTTCCGCACTTATGGGAATCGGGATTTCCTCAGGGGAAAACCGTGCGGCGGAAGCGGCGAAAAAAGCCATTTCCAGTCCGTTGCTTGAAACATCGATTGATGGTGCCCAAGGCGTACTGATGAATATTACAGGTGGCACGAACCTAAGTCTTTTTGAAGTCCAGGAAGCGGCCGATATCGTGGCTACTGCATCCGATCAAGACGTCAACATGATTTTTGGTTCTGTTATCAATGAAAACCTTAAAGATGAAATCGTCGTTACGGTAATTGCAACAGGCTTTAACGAGGTTGAAGCTTCAATACGGCCTACGGGACGTCCAACACTCGGACAACAGCAGCAATCAAGACCTCAGACACAACAAACGCCACAGCCAAACGTGAAGCGTGAAGTGAAGAGAGAAGAAGTCAATGAACAGCCTGCACGTAATGCCAATCAAGGTGATGAGGCCCTGGATATTCCAACCTTCCTCCGTAACCGTAATAGACGCCGTTAATACCGACGTCATATGCCGTTCCCATTTGGGGACGGTTTTTTGTCGTTAATAATGTGAACTCTTAAAAGCAATTGGTGTCAATTGACCTTATAATAATGGGGCGTTTCTCGAGCTTTATCACTCGGACCGAAGTGATAAATGAAATCTGCATTATTGGATCCATGATCTTTTCTGGATGTCCTGTGAGCTGGAAGACGGAATTGTACTGGGTGGAATGCCTTGGCAGAAGGGAGTCCCCATCATTTGTTCACTTTCATTCATTAATGTGAAAAGATGAGAGAGCATTGAACTACCCGCCGCTTCCCGACCTTACGGTCTGATTGAAGTGGGGGATTCCTAAGAACATTAGCCTATTGGCCAAATTTTAATTAGGCTATCCCCGAAGTTCCTACGGTTAGAAGCCTTATGGCTTCGTTCATTAGATTGAGTCCTGCGTTAATATCTCGATCGTGGTGAGTAGAACAAGAAGGACAATCCCATTCACGAAGATTAAGATGTTTAACGTCTTTATTTTGGTACCCGCAGCTAGAACACAGTTGGCTAGAAGCAAACGTTTTAGATACGGACACGATTTGTTTACCATACCATTTTGCTTTGTATTCCAACATTTGTTTGAATTGGTACCAAGATACTTCACTAATCGCTTTAGCTAGTTTGTGATCTTTCATCATATTGGACACTTGCAAGTCTTCCATTCCAATAACATCGTGGTTTTTGATGATTTCGGTTGAGACTTTATGTAAGTAATCCATTCGGGCATTTGAAATTTTTTCGTGTAGGATGGCCACTTTTCTTTTTTGTTTTTGATAATTTTTGGCTTCAGCCAATGGTTTATTTTGATTCAAGGCTATTTCTTGTCGCCTTGAAAGAATTCGTTGTGCTTTGGCCAATTTTTTTTCGACCGTTCCGAAGAACTTTGGGTTTTGATAAACCGTACCATCTGAAAGAATGGCAAAATTCTTCAAACCAACATCTACACCGCACGAACGATTCGTTTTAGGACGTACTTGTACATTGGTTTCCGCTAAAACAGAAATGAAATATTTACCCGAAGGGTTCCGCCTGATTGTGGCATTGATGATTCGCCCTTCGACCTCGCGGCTTTTAGCAAAACGAACTAAACCGAGTTTTGGCAATTTAATTTGGTTTCCAAACATTCCGATATTTCCATTCGTATGTTTAGTCGTGTAGGATTGGACCGGATTCTTTTTCGATTTGAAGCGTGGAGACTTGTTTTGTTTTTTATAATATCGACTATAGGAATCTGCTAAATTTTCTACTGATTTCTGTAAGGCTATACTGTCTACTTCTTTTAGGAAAGAATACTCTTTCTTTAAAGCTGGAAGTTCTTTGATTGTTGCGTATTTATTCAGAAAAGAACCTTTCCATTCATTAGAGGGTAATTGGCCGTTTTGCTTCATTTCTTCACAGATATACCAGTAGGCATCTTTCTCATTTTGCTTGCCTAAAAAGAAGTTATAGACAAAACGGGAGCAGCCGATCGTTTTATTGATGAGAACTAGTTGTTCTTTCGTTGGATAGATTCGAAATTTATAAGCCTTGTTTACGACCATTGGTTCACCCCTTTATAGTTATTATCATTCAGGGAACGTATGTTTGTCAAAAGATTACTTTGGATTATGCCAACCGCCATTCATCTCCCCTTACCGTTGGACTCTCGCCCTTCACACGCTTGAAGAGGGAGTCTTCTGGAGGGAAATGATAAATTATTAAACTTTTATAACATAAATCGACAGAAGTAAAAGGGAGCAGGATAGTCTCTAAGACGGTATTGAAAATATCAATGGCTGTTTTTCTACAAAAAGGGTAAAAATGACTGAAAAACTCTTAAGTTTTCAGTACAAAAAGTGACACACTTTCTAAGGGCAGGTACGCTATACTTTTTGCTAGTGGAAGGTTTGTTAATAAAAGGAGGGGAGGGTGTTTGACTTTATATTTAGATGTAATCTGGTTGTTGAATTGGTTATTTGACTGCCTCCTTTTATATTGGACCGCAATTATTCTTAAACGAAGGGTAGCTCTTTGGCGGGTATGCATCGGCGGGTTGATTGGTTCCTTCATTATCGTATTGGCATTCACTCCTTTTTATGCAATTGCCGACCGAGTGTACATGAAGATTTTAGTATCCCTTGTCATGGTGCTGGCAACCTTTGGGTTTAATAGGTTGAAACTTTTCATGAAATCGGTGGCCACTTTATATTTCGTGACGTTTTTATCGGGAGGAATCCTTCTGGGACTTCACTACTTATTTGAATTCCAAATCGTGTCCAAGGACCCTGGTCAATATGCAGGAATCAACCGTTTTGGCGACCCTGTCAGCTGGATATTCGTAATGATCGGGTTCCCGCTCGCATGGCAATTTTCCAAGCGAACACTAGAAGGGATGGAGATGACCAAGCTTACACATGAACAAATGGTTTCGGTCTCGGTTAAAATCTCTGACTTTGAAGGGGAATTTCATGGATTGGTGGATAGCGGCAATCAACTATATGATCCAATTACACGCTCCCCAGTCATGATCATCTCTCTTTCAGGAGGGGAAACAGGAATTCCGGACGATATGCTAGAACTCTTTAAAAATCCTGATAACCTGATTAGTCAGGAAACGCAGCCCGAATATTCATGGACAGGAAGAATGCGTGTCATCCCTTATAAAGTCGTGGGCCATGAACATCAGCTGTTAACCGCAATCAAACCGGATTACATTAAAATCATTCAAGGAGAAAAAGAATTTCATGTCAAGCAGGGTCTCGTTTCGTTTACCTTTCAGCAACTCTCTCCCGACAATAGCTATCAATCTATCGTTCACCCGAAAATGTTAACCGGGATACCGGTGCAAAATGCCTCCTGAACCATCAATTCACTCTTTAATTTGACCCATAATCCGTTTATTAGAAGGGAGAATTATTTTGAAGAAATTCATTCTTCGGCTCACTTATTTTTGGTACAAACTATTGTTCAAGCTCGGATTGAAAACGGACGAAATATTTTATATAGGAGGGAGTGAGGCACTGCCCCCGCCCCTTTCGAAGGAAGAAGAGGCAATACTGATCAATAAATTACCGAATGGTGATGAAGCTGCACGCTCGATCTTGATTGAACGTAATTTAAGGCTGGTGGTTTATATTGCCAGGAAATTCGAAAATACTGGCATCAATATTGAGGATTTAATCAGCATTGGAACCATAGGTTTGATCAAAGCTGTGAATACATTCAATCCTGAGAAGAAAATAAAACTCGCTACATATGCTTCGAGATGCATCGAGAATGAAATATTAATGTATTTACGCAGAAATAACAAAATCCGTTCTGAAGTTTCTTTTGATGAACCCCTGAATATTGATTGGGATGGAAATGAACTTCTGTTATCCGATGTACTTGGAACGGACGATGACATTATCACGAAAGACCTTGAGGCAAATGTTGACCGTAAGCTGCTGACAAAAGCACTTACACAGTTATCCGAACGTGAAAAACAGATAATGGAACTCCGTTTTGGGCTTGCAGGCGGAGAAGAAAAAACCCAAAAGGACGTTGCCGACATGCTGGGGATTTCCCAATCTTACATTTCACGTTTGGAAAAAAGGATTATTAAGAGGCTTCGTAAAGAATTTAATAAAATGGTGTAAAAAAATAAAGTGCTTAAATGTCAATCAAATCAATACTTTGGTAGCTATATTGAAAAATAATGGGGATTTTCTGTTCTAGCCATGTGCATATTTTTTCCTCCCGCGGAAATACTGTTTTTTGTACAGCGCTCCTGTGAGGAGGGAATAATTTTGTCTCGTAATAAGGTTGAAATCTGCGGTGTGGATACATCAAAATTACCGGTTTTAAAGAATGAAGAAATGAGAAAACTCTTTAAAGAACTGCAAGATGGCGATATTTCAGCAAGAGAGAAACTGGTAAACGGGAATCTTCGACTCGTTCTAAGCGTCATTCAACGCTTCAACAATCGGGGAGAGTATGTAGATGATCTATTTCAGGTAGGCTGTATAGGGTTGATGAAGTCGATAGATAACTTTGACCTAGGTCAAAATGTTAAGTTTTCAACGTATGCTGTTCCGATGATTATTGGAGAAATCAGAAGATATCTTCGTGACAATAATCCGATTCGGGTATCCCGTTCTTTAAGAGACATCGCTTACAAAGCTTTGCAGGTAAAAGAAAAGCTCATAAGCCAGACCCTTCGTGAGCCGACAGCTGAAGAAATCGCCAAGGTGTTGGAAGTACCTCATGAAGAAATTGTTTTTGCACTAGATGCTATACAAGATCCAGTTTCACTTTTTGAACCGATTTATAATGATGGCGGGGATCCGATTTATGTACTCGACCAACTAAGTGATGAAAAAAATAAAGATAGTACCTGGATTGATGAAATAGCTATAAATGAAGGCATGAGACGGTTGAATGACCGGGAAAAAATGATCCTTCGCAAACGGTTTTTCCAAGGGAAGACGCAAATGGAGGTAGCCGAGGAAATCGGCATTTCACAAGCACAGGTCTCCCGATTAGAAAAAGCGGCAATCAAACAAATGAATAAAAATATCCAACAGTAGAAGCTGAGCATGAGAAAAAGTTAGCTGAAGCGGGTAGGGCAAAAATGTCAATACCCGCTTAAAGCTACTTATCCATAGCGGCTTTTTTATTTTGTTGAAAATCCCTTCCGGAAGGGATCGTGATCGAATGGACGTTTATTTATCGTATTCTTCATCCTTGAGCGCATCATGTCATATACATAGGAATAGGACCTTCATCTATGATGAAATTTTGAGGAGCTGAGTGATGTGACCAGGATTTCCGAATTTCAAATTAAGGATATCGTCAATATAGCGGATGGTAAGAAATTAGGTAATATGTCAGATCTTGAAATCAATACGGCCACGGGGAAAATAGAGGCCATCATTGTTTCAAATGGAACTAGATTGATGGGTTTTTTTGGCAGGGAACAGGATATTGTGATCCCATGGCGTAAAATAAAAAAAATCGGTGCAGATGTCATACTTGTTGAGCATCAGACTGTTTTTCAAGCCGAAGTGAAAGATGAACGGTTTTAAAGGTGCGTGGCACAAATATATGATACACTAGACTAAAAATAAAGAGGTTTATAGCATGAAAGAGCCATTTGTTTTAATAAAAGACCAATATATGCTCATTGACAGCTGGAGACAAAAAAATCTCCAGCTCGTAGCGGGCTTCACCACAAAAAATGGGGGAGTCAGTACAGGTGATTTTCAAACATTGAATACCGGTTTTCATGTCGGTGATAAACTTGAAGATGTCCAGGGAAACCGCAGGATTATAGCTGATAAGCTGACGTTTCCGCTTAATGAATGGATAGGCGCCGAGCAGACACATGAAACGAAAATCCATCAAGTTACCAGCCGCGATGGCGGGAGAGGTGCTACGGATTATGATTCAGCCTTTAAAGCGACTGACGGATTCTATACGAAGGACCAAAACGCTCTATTGACCCTTTGCTATGCAGACTGCGTGCCCTTATACTTTCTTGCTCCGGCACATGGTATGATTGGGGTGGCACATGCCGGCTGGAAGGGTACGGTTAATGGAATTGCACGAAAAATGGTTGAGGCATGGCTGAGTGAGGGTATAAGAGCAAGTGAGATATTTGCTGTTATTGGACCGTCGATTTGTTCGAAGTGCTATGTAGTTGATGATTATGTCATGGATTTAGTGCAGAATATGCTGGTAGATATTGACGAAAAGCCCTATAATTTAATCAGTGAAGGACAATATCAGTTAGACCTTAAGCAACTTAATGCATTGATTCTTCAAAAATCAGGAATTCCAAAAAGTCAGATCGACGTTACATCATACTGTACAAGCTGTGATCATGAATTGTTTTTTTCACATCGCCGTGATAACGGGAAGACAGGCAGATTGATGAGTTTTATCGGTTGGAAGGAGGATTTAGAGTAACAGTGAAAGTAGTGGACAATTTAAAAAACATCGAAGAAAAGATAAATAGAGCATGTGAGAATAGTGGAAGGGACCGTGAAGCGATAAAGTTGATCGCAGTGACGAAATATGTTTCGGTCGAGAGAGCGAATGAAGCATTGGAAGCGGGAATACTTGATTTGGGTGAAAACCGTGACGAAGGGCTTTTGACTAAATATGAAGTGCTGAAGGACAAGCCCAACTGGCATTATATCGGTTCTATGCAAACACGCAAAGTAAAGAATGTCATCGATAAAATTTCGTATATCCATTCATTGGATCGCATTTCTTTGGCAGAAGAAATTCAAAAACGAGCAAATGAGCCGATAAACTGTTTAGTGCAGGTGAATGTTTCTGGTGAGGAATCAAAACATGGCCTGGGTCCTGAGGAGACGATGGATTTCGTCAAAGGATTATCCAAGTTTGATAAGGTGAATGTTGCAGGATTGATGACAATGGCTCCACTGACCGATGATGAACAGGTTTTGCGGGAATGCTTCCGCAAACTGAAAGGCATCCAGGTTGAAATACAAAATTTAGAGTTGAAGCATGCCCCCTGTACTGAGTTGTCCATGGGGATGTCCAATGATTTCATGATTGCCATTGAGGAAGGCGCTACAATGATCAGGATTGGTACAGCACTTGTAGGCGAATAATTTTAAGGAGGTACCCTATAGATGTCGTTCGTATCAAAATTTAAATCTTATTTCGCGCTGGATGATGAGTATGAGTACAAGGATGAAATGATGGAAGAAGAGGAGGCTGAACCAAAAGTCGTGAAGTCAGCTAAACAGCATCAGTCCGCTTCTGCAGGGAATCATGCCAATCAGAATATCGTAAGTTTGCAAAGCGTACAGAAATCTTCTAAAGTAGTATTATTGGAGCCTCGTGCTTATGCAGAAGCCCAGGAGGTAGCTGACCATTTAAAAAACAGGCGTGCTGTAGTCGTGAACCTTCAACGAATCCAGCATGACCAAGGAAAGCGAATCATTGATTTTCTAAGTGGGACTGTTTATGCAATCAGCGGGGATATCCAAAAAATCGGAACAGATATATTCTTATGTACCCCGGACAACGTCGATGTTTCCGGTAATATTACCGGCTTCGCCGCCGAAGAGGAGTACGAAGAAGCGAGGTGGTAATGGTTAATGGGTTTAGTGCTTCAGGGTTTATATTATTTAATTGAAATTTATTCAATGGCATTAATCGGTTACATATTGATGTCATGGTTCCCCAATGCAAGGGAGACATCGATTGGTCAATTTCTGGAAAAGATTTGCGAACCGTATTTAGAACCGTTCAGAAAGTTCATCCCGCCACTTGGCATGATCGATCTTTCACCTCTTGTGGCTTTGCTGGTACTTAATTTTGCCAGCGGTTATGGAATCAATTACTTACAGACTTTAATAGGATGATCAACAACTAACCTGACATGATTACTACACAGTCGGAAGATACTCTGCTGTGTAGTAGCAACGCAGAGCCGTTTAATCAATTACTTATGATCGTCCATTAATTTGATAATTAAGGAGCATTTATTCAATCATGAGTATTTATCAGCATTTCAGGCCGGAGGAAAAAGATTTTATTGACCAGGCTATGAATTGGATCGATCAGGTTAAAAATTCCTACGCTCCGAAACTATCTGATTTTCTTGATCCGCGTCAGCAGGAAATCCTTACTTCCTTATTGGGGAATGATCCGGATGCGAAACTGCAATTCAATGGCGGGGGCGATTTCGTAGAGCGAAAACGTGTGCTCATTTACCCTGATTATTACTCTCCTGAACCATCGGATTTCAATATCTCCTTATACGATATCTCCTATCCAAAAAAGTTTGTTACGCTTGAACATAGGCAAATACTTGGAACCTTGATGTCACTAGGGGTAAAACGTGAAAAATTTGGTGATATAATAGTGACGGAGGAGCATACTCAGTTTATAGCTGCCGAGGAGATGGATTCATATCTCACAGGGAATCTGGAGAAAATAGGTAATGCTTCTGTTTCCATCAGACGGCTTCCGATCGAGGATATCGTCCAAGTTAAAGAAAAATGGGAAGAGCAAGTAACCACCGTCAGTTCTCTTAGGCTTGACAGTGTGCTGTCGTCCGTCCTGAACATGTCCCGTCAAAAAACGCAGGCCTTGATAACGTCAGGTAAAGTAAAGGTGAATTTCAAGCAAACGGAAAACGTCTCGGAAGAATGCCGTGAAGGTGATACACTTTCCATCAGAGGTTTTGGCAGATGTAAAATAGCTTCAATCGATGGGAAAACCAAGAAGGATAAGTGGAGAATCTCGTTAGGCAGACAAAAATAATTCAATAAAAAGCAGGATTTATAAATTTATTGTCGAATATAGAGTTTTAACATACTAGAGTAGAAACCGTTCTGGAGGTGCCGTAATGCCCTTAACCCCGATAGATATACATAACAAGGAATTTAACAAAGTATTTCGTGGGTATGATGAAGATGAAGTTAATGAATTTCTCGACCAGGTCATTAAAGATTATGAACTGATTTTGAGGGAGAAGAAAGAACTTGAAGATAAACTGAACGAGACTTTTGATCGTTTGGGACATTTTACGACAATTGAGGGTACACTTAACAAGTCGATTATTGTCGCTCAGGAAGCAGCTGAAGAATTAAGGCGCAATGCCCAAAAAGAAGCGAAACTGATCATAAAGGAAGCAGAGAAAAACGCGGACAGGATCGTCAATGAGTCACTCGTGAAAGCAAGGAAAATAGCGATGGATATTGAGGATTTGAAAAAGCAATCCAAAGTATTCCGGACGCGTTTCAAAATGCTTGTCGGTGCACAGCTCGATTTGCTGGACAATGACGATTGGGATCATCTTCTGGATTATGAAGTGGATGCGACTGAAATAGAATTAAATGAGAGAGTGGAAGAGGAAATTTAAACGATTCCTTGACTTTGAACACTTTTTTCGCATATAATTTTTTAACAATACTATTCATTATGAAATTAGACGATGACAGGGAAAGTAAATTCTTCACACACTTATTTTTAGCGAACCGGGGATGGTGAAAGCCCGGAATAAGCGAAGATATTGAAGATCACCCTTGAGTTCTGAGTTGAACCTGCTTTTGCAGTAAGTAAATGAAGCGTTTCATTCACGTTACGAATGCTCGAGAGGATGGATTCACTTTGTGAATCTTTCTAGCCAGGGTGGTACCGCGGGAAGCTAAGCTTTCTCGTCCCTTTTTTAGGGATGAGAGGGCTTTTTATTTTGGCCGGATATCAAGTCATCGGTTCGAATGAATTTATGAAAAGACGGATGGAGGATTTAATGATGGAATACAAAGATACCTTATTGATGCCTAAAACTGAATTTCCAATGCGGGGGAATTTGCCGAAACGTGAACCGGAAATCCAAGAAAAATGGAATGAAATGAACATCTATAAAAAAGTGCAAGAACAAACGGAAGGACGTCCTTTATTCATTTTGCATGATGGACCTCCGTATGCAAACGGCGATATCCATATGGGCCATGCAATGAACAAGGTTTTAAAGGATTTCATTGTCCGATTTAAATCTATGAGCGGTTTTCAAGCTCCGTATGTACCTGGCTGGGATACGCATGGGCTTCCGATCGAAACGGCATTGACAAAAAAAGGCGTGAAACGGAAAGAAATGAGCGTTGCCGAATTCAGAAAGCTTTGTGAAGAGTATGCTTATGGTCAGATTAACAATCAACGTGAGCAGTTTAAGAGAATAGGGGTCCGTGGTGATTGGGATAATCCTTATATCACATTGAAGCCTGAATATGAAGCCCAGCAAATCAAGGTATTCGGTGAAATGGCGAAAAAAGGCTATATTTATAAAGGGAAAAAACCTGTTTACTGGTCCCCGTCAAGTGAATCAGCTCTTGCCGAAGCAGAAATTGAATATCAAGACAAACGTTCTGCGTCCATCTATGTTGCTTTTGAAGTCACAGATGGCAAAGGTGTAATCGAAGAGGGCGTCAAAATCATCATCTGGACGACAACACCATGGACGATTCCGGCTAATCTTGGTATTTCATTGCACCCGCAATTAAATTACGTAGTGGTGGCTGTCGAAAATGAAAAGTACTTACTTGCTGAGGCACTGCTTGAGTCGGTTACGGAAACATTAGGCTGGGAAAACCCGTCTATCCTGAAAACAGTTAAAGGAAGCGAGTTGGACCGTGCTGTTGCCAAACATCCTCTTTATGACCGCGAATCTTTAGTGATGTTAGGTGAGCACGTAACGACTGAAGCTGGAACGGGTTGTGTTCATACTGCGCCTGGCCATGGTGAAGATGACTTTATCATTGGGCAAAAATACGGCTTGGACGTACTTTGTCCTGTAGATGAAAAAGGAGTCATGACGGAAGAGGCAGGGGAATTTGCCGGATTATTTTATGATCAAGCGAATAAACCTATTACCGAAAAATTAACTGAAGTAGGCGCGTTATTGAACTTGACGTTCATTACGCACTCTTACCCACATGACTGGAGGACGAAGAAGCCAACGATCTTCCGTGCAACAGCACAATGGTTCGCGTCAATCAAAGACTTCCGCAGTGAACTTCTGGAAGCGATTGAAGAAACCAAATGGGTACCGGCTTGGGGCGAAACGCGCCTATTCAATATGGTCCGTGACCGCGGGGATTGGTGTATTTCCCGCCAACGCGCTTGGGGAGTGCCAATTCCTGTGTTTTATGCAGAAAATGGCGAGCCGATCATTACGGATGAAACAATCAACCATATTTCAAATCTATTCCGCGAACACGGTTCAAACATCTGGTTTGAGCGTGAAGCGAAAGATCTTCTGCCTGAAGGCTATACACATGAAGGCAGCCCGAATGGTATCTTCACGAAAGAAACGGATATCATGGACGTATGGTTCGATTCCGGTTCTTCTCATCAAGCGGTACTTGAAGAAAGAGACGACTTGCAACGGCCTGCTGACCTTTATTTAGAAGGGTCCGATCAATATCGCGGCTGGTTTAACTCATCGCTTTCAACAGGTGTTGCAGTTACAGGCAAAGCGCCATATAAAGGTGTACTTAGCCACGGTTTCGCATTGGATGGCGAAGGCCGTAAAATGAGTAAGTCGATTGGGAATGTTGTACTGCCATCCAAGGTCATGAACCAACTTGGTGCAGATATCTTACGCCTTTGGGTAGCTTCGGTGGATTACCAATCGGATGTCAGGGTTTCCGATCCTATTTTAAAACAAGTTTCGGAAGTTTACCGTAAAATCCGTAATACATTCCGCTTCCTGTTAGGGAACTTGGATGGATTCAATCCAAAAACCGATAAAGTGGCAGTCCAAGAATTGCCTGAAGTCGATCGATACATGCTCGTTAAATTGAATAAACTGATCAAACATTCGAAGCTAAGTTATGAAAATTATGAGTTTGCTACAATTTATAATATGGTCAATAATTTCTGTACACAGGATTTAAGTTCGTTCTACCTTGATTATGCAAAAGACATTCTTTATTGTGAAGCTCCAAATGGTAAAGAGCGTTTGGCCATTCAAACGGTCCTTTACGAATCATTGGTCAGCTTAACCAAATTGGTGTCACCGATCCTCTCTCATACAGCTGATGAAGTATGGGCGTTCATTCCGGGTGTAACGGAAGAAAGTGTACAGTTGACATTGATGCCTGAAGAAATTTCCGTTGATGATGCTGAAGTCATTGAAGAAAAATGGACGGCGTTCATGGATGTCCGTGATAATGTTCTAAAAGCATTAGAAGAAGCCCGTAACCAGAAGGTCATCGGAAAATCACTAAACGCTAAAGTGATGGTATATGTTAATGAAGAAACGAAGAATCTGCTTGATGGCATCAAGGAAAGCTTTGAACAGCTATTCATCGTATCCGAATTCGAAATCGCTGGCGATGTGGCAAGTGCTCCAGCAGAAGCGGTTAAACTTGAGGATATAGCGATCCTTGTTACAAAAGCAGAAGGTGAAACGTGTGAACGTTGCTGGAATGTTTCGAAGGAAGTAGGTCAAGTGGAAGAACATCCAACACTTTGCCCGCGTTGTGCTACAGTCGTGAAAGAGCATTACGTGAATCAATAATTCCCACAAAAAAAGCCGGTCCCTTTATAAAGGGCCGGCTTTTTGCGGGAATAAAAGCTAAAACCCAAATCGGGAATTCTACCTTTATCCAATCTTCCTGATATTCTTCAGGTACAGTTAGCAGACTTATGCTTTTCGGATTAGTCATTATTTCTAGTTTATGCTACAATTCAAAAGTGAAGATTTGATTAGTTTGGGGGAAAAAATGTGTTTTATTATTTGATTGCCCTTTTGGTCATAGCTATCGATCAGCTGACAAAATGGATGATTGTGAAAAAAATGGAGTACGGAGAAAGCATTGAAATTATTGAAAACCTTCTATATATCACCTCGCATCGTAATCGTGGGGCAGCATGGGGAATTCTACAAGGTCAAATGTGGTTTTTCTACATCATCACCATCGCTGTCATTATTGGACTTGTCTATTATATTCAGAAAATGGCGAAGGAAAGCATTTTGCTTGGAGTTGCACTTGCTCTCATGCTAGGCGGTGCGATTGGTAATTTCATCGATCGTGTTGCTCGTCAGGAAGTAGTGGATTTCGTTCATACCTATATTTTCAGCTACAGTTTCCCGGTATTTAATGTTGCTGATGCTGCGCTTTCAATTGGTGTCGGACTGCTCGTGATTCATATGTTTTTAGAAGAAAAAAACGCTAAGGAGAAAGATAATGGATAAAAGGTTATACAGCATCGATGAAACACTAAAAGGAGTTAGGATTGATAAGGCTCTTTCCACTTTGAATGAGGAATGGTCACGTACTCAGGTCCAGCAATGGATTAAGGATGATCATGTTTTGGTAAATGGCACGGCGATAAAGACGAATTACAATGCTATTCCTGGCGATACAATCGAAGTGACGATTCCTGATCTTGAGGAATTGGATGCGGTAGCAGAGGAAATGGATTTGGATATCTATTATGAAGATAAAGATGTACTCGTTGTTAATAAACCGAGCGGCATGGTCGTCCATCCGGCACCGGGACATGTATCTGGCACGCTTGTAAATGGATTGATGGCTCACTGCAAGGATCTTTCTGGAATTAACGGAGTCATGCGGCCTGGAATCGTCCATCGGATCGACAAAGATACATCAGGTTTATTGATGGTTGCCAAAAATGATATGGCACATGAGAAACTGGTACAGCAGCTTGTTGATAAAACGGTTACCCGTAAGTATCAAGCTGTAGTTCATGGTGTGATCCCTCATGACTTCGGAACGATCGATGCACCGATCGGCCGCGATAAAAAAGATCGCCAAAGTATGACTGTCACAGATTCGAATTCCAAAAATGCTGTCACGCATTTCCGTGTCATCGAACGCTTCAAAGCTTTCACTTTGGTGGAATGCCAGCTTGAAACAGGAAGAACACATCAAATCCGTGTACACATGAAATACATTGGCTTCCCACTGGCGGGAGATCCGAAATATGGTCCGAAAAAGACACTGAAATTAGATGGACAAGCGTTGCACGCGGGTCTTCTAGGTTTCATTCATCCGCGTACAAATGAGTATATGGAATTCGAAGCTCCGATTCCGGAAGAGTTTGAAAATCTAATTAATCAATTACGTAGAAGTAAGGATTGACAAATTCGTTTTTCTGATATATTATAATAACAACTTAATAAGAACCTTTAACACAGTTCAGAGAGACTGAGAAGGAAACGGATACGCAAAGTGGGATAACCATGCCCATGGCGATAAAATCCTCATGCCTTCTTGGCATGAGGATTTTTTGTTGAAATTAACCTATCAGAAAAAAGGAATCGGGGTGGCCGACGTGTTGAATGAGAAAGCCATAGTACTTGATGAGCAGGCCATTAGCAGAGCCTTGACGAGAATTGCCCATGAAATTATTGAGAAAAATAAGGGTATTGAGAATTGCGTCTTAATCGGGATACGTACTCGCGGGATTTTCCTCGCTGACCGACTTGCAAAGCGCATCAATCAAATAGAAGGCAAGGAAATAGAACTTGGTGAACTGGATATTACACTTTATCGTGATGACCTTTCGAAAAAGACCAATGATGGGGAACCCATCGTAAAAGGCTCAGACATTCCGGTCAATATCACTGACAAGAAAGTGATTTTAGTGGATGATGTTCTTTTCACAGGCAGAACCGTTAGAGCGGCAATGGATGCTCTAGTGGATTTGGGAAGACCTTCGCAGATCCAGCTCGCCGTATTAGTGGATAGGGGACATAGGGAATTGCCGATTCGCGCGGATTTTGTCGGCAAAAACGTTCCGACTTCTCAATCTGAAAAAATTACAGTTACTTTAACAGAAGTAGATGAAGTAGATCAAGTTACTATATTAGAAAACTAAACAACATGAAAATTTCATATTACCCTTTTAAAGACAGTCCAGAGAGGCTGGCAAAGGGGAGTCAATCGGGAGAGCTGTGCCTACGCATAGGCATTCGCCTTCTGAGAAACCCTCTTTGTATATTGCAAAGAGGGTTTTTGCAGTTTTGATGGAATTTTCATGAGGGGGATACGGAAATGGAAGAAACTAAAAGGGACATCGTACTGGATGTCGAGGACGTGCCAAAGGCTGGCCAGTGGATTACGTTAAGCATCCAGCATTTGTTCGCCATGTTCGGTGCAACGGTGCTGGTGCCATTCTTGGTAGGATTGAGCCCGGCGGTAGCACTGGTTTCAAGCGGATTGGGCACACTTTCATACTTATTGATAACCAAAGGTAAGATACCTGCTTATCTCGGTTCATCTTTCGCTTTCATTTCGCCAATCATCGCGGCTAAGGCTCTAGGAGGTCCGGAAGCGGCCATGATCGGCTGTTTTGCAGCAGGGTTCATATATGGGATAGTAGCTTTGATTATCCAAAAAGTCGGATTGCGCTGGTTGATGAATATACTTCCTCCGGTTGTGGTGGGTCCGGTGATTATCGTAATCGGATTAAGCCTAGCCGGAACGGCCGTGGACATGGCAATGTATGATCCACAAGATAAATACAGCGTAACATATATAGTGATAGCGCTGATCACTTTAGCGGTAACCATCATCTGCAACGTGTTCTTTAAGGGATTCATTAACTTGATCCCCATTTTAATGGGAATCATAGTCGGCTACGGCTGTTCGGCTGTTGCAGGTATAATAGATTATGAACCGATCAAGTCAGCACAATGGTGGGAAATGCCTGAATTCATGTTTCCCTATGTAACCTATACACCGTCCTTCTCATGGGAAGTCATTGCCATCATGGTACCGGTCGCCATCGTAACTTTATCAGAACATATCGGACACCAGATGGTACTGAGCAAAGTAGTCGGCAGAAATTTTTTGGAAAATCCCGGTTTGCATCGCTCGATTTTAGGAGATGGAGCAGGAATCATGATTGGTTCCTTAATCGGTGGGCCGCCGCTGACTTCATATGGCGAGAATATTGGGGTCCTGACTATGACAAAGGCGTACAGTGTGTATATCATCGGTGGGGCAGCATTGACTGCAATCATCTTTGGCTTTAACGGTAAGATTTCAGCAGTCATCAGCTCGATACCTACAGCTGTGATGGGCGGTATTTCCATCTTGCTCTTCGGTATCATCGCATCAAGTGGATTGAGGATGCTGATTGATAATAAGGTCGATTTTGACAAGAAAAGGAACCTGATGATAGCTTCAGTCATCCTGGTGTTAGGAATCGGAGGAGCGTTCGTACAACTATCGGAAACGGTATCGCTTTCCGGAATGGCACTTTCAGCCATCGTCGGAATCCTTCTTAACTTGATTCTTCCGGACCGTGAAAAAATATCCGGAGATATATTTGAAAAATAAGATACTGCATCAAAACAATAAATCACCTTTTAAAAGAAGTCCAGAGAGGCTTAAAAGGGTGTTGCTGTAAAGAATGAGAACGGGATAAAGTGTAAACCATTCCGTGTCCTCACACTCTTTATGACCTACACCCTGTCCTTAATGGCGGGGTATTTTTTATGCCCCGCATCACAAATGTGAAAGGAGCAGGATCGATGAAAAAATTATTGACCATGAATGAATTGACTTTAACTGATATTGAAAGAATTTTACATGAGGCAGAGTGTTTTGCCAACGGATCTAGCTGGAATCCAAAGCAGCAGACCACAGTTGCCAATCTCTTCTTTGAACCAAGTACACGTACAAAATCAAGCTTTGAAATGGCTGAAAGAAAATTGGGACTAGAGGTCATTCCTTTTGATGCGGGTACATCATCCGTGTTAAAAGGTGAAACCTTATATGACACTGTTAAAACGTTAGAAGCAATAGGTGTAAATGCCTTGATCATCCGTCATGAACAGGATAATTATTTTGACGAATTGAATGAGAAGATCGGGATTCCAATAATCAATGCAGGGGATGGCTGCGGAAATCATCCAACCCAATCATTACTGGACTTATTGACGATAAAACAAGAGTTTAAAAGTTTCAAAGGTCTGAAGATTTCCATAATCGGTGATGTGAGGCATAGTCGAGTTGCGAAATCGAATGCAGAAGCATTAACTCGTTTAGGAGCGAATGTCGTATTTTCGGGTCCGCCTGAATGGTTTGACAGAACAGACAGTTTAGGAAGGTATGAAGACATCGACCATGCGGTAGCTACCTCGGATGTGGTCATGCTGCTCAGAATACAGCATGAAAGGCATAATGAAAAATACGATCAGGCAAATGGAGATTATCTGGAAAGTTTCGGCCTGACCAAACAACGTGAAAAAAATATGAAACCGGGTGCGATCATCATGCATCCTGCACCAATAAACCGCGGTGTTGAAATAGACAGTGATTTAGTCGAATGCAGCCGCTCAAGAATTTTTAAACAAATGGAGAATGGCGTGTTCATTAGAATGGCCGTATTAAAAAATGTGCTTGAACAATCCGAAGGGGGAAACATTCATGAAAACAGTAATCAAAAATGGAGTATTGCTAGATAATCAAAACTCATTCAAAAAAGCGGACATTGAAATGGAAGGCAAGGTAATCACAAAGATCGGCGAGAACTTGGCAACGGAAAATTGTAAAGTAGTTGACGCTGAAGGGTTACTTATCACATCAGGTTTCATTGACCTGCATGTCCATTTACGCGAACCGGGCGGTGAACATAAAGAAACAATCGCAAGTGGAACGCTTGCAGCGGCAAGAGGCGGTTTCACTACGGTAGCGGCAATGCCTAATACAAGGCCAGTTCCCGATACAGTGGAAAACCTTGAAGCGCTAAACAGGAAAATTGAAGAAACGGCTCATGTCAGGGTACTCCCATATGCATCCATTACGATTAGGGAAGCAGGCAAGGAGTTGACCGACTTTTCTTCATTAAAACAAACGGGTGCTTTCGCCTTTACGGACGATGGCGTGGGAATTCAAGAAGCAGGGATGATGCTGGAAGCGATGAAACGGGCAGCCGCTCAAGATATGGCCATAGTTGCTCATTGTGAAGACAATAGCTTAATCAATAAAGGCTCCGTCCATGAAGGAAGATTCTCAAAAGAACAGGGAATCAATGGAATTCCGTCAGTATGTGAAGCTGTACATATTGCCCGGGATATCCTCCTTGCTGAAGCGGCGGATTGCCATTATCACGTTTGCCATATTTCCACGAAGGAATCGGTAAGGACGGTAAGGGATGCCAAACGCGCCGGTATCCGCGTCACAGCCGAAGTTACACCGCATCACTTATTATTGTGTGAAGATGATATACCGGGACTTGATACGAATTATAAAATGAACCCGCCATTGAGGGGCCGTGAAGATCGGGATGCATTAATAGAAGGACTGCTTGACGGAACCATCGATTTTATAGCAACTGACCATGCCCCGCATGCGGCAGAGGAAAAAGCGCAGGGAATGCAGCTGGCTCCTTTCGGAATAGTAGGATTGGAAACGGCCTTCCCGCTGCTTTACACCGAATTGGTTAAAAAGGGCGTCATTACATTAAAGCAATTGATCGATTTCATGACAATCAAACCATCTGAAAGTTTCTCCCTTCCTTATGGAGAGCTAAAGGAGGGTGCTATCGCGGATATCGTGCTCATCGATTTGGAAACAGAAAAAGAAATTAATGCTGAAGAGTTTGCTTCAAAAGGAAAAAATACACCTTTTAATGAAAAGAAATGTTATGGCTGGCCAGTCATGACGATTGCGGAAGGAAAAATAGCTTGGGAAAAAGGACGTGTTCAAGGATGAAAAGACAGCTAATTTTAGAAGACGGGACAGTATTCCTTGGGGAAGCATTCGGAGGGGACGTAGAAAAAATAGGTGAAGTCGTTTTTAACACAGGAATGACGGGGTACCAGGAGATTCTATCCGATCCATCCTATTGCGGTCAAATCGTTACACTTACGTATCCATTAATCGGGAACTACGGAATAAACCGGGATGATTTTGAATCCATCAATCCAGCGATATCGGGATTCGTCGTTAAGGAAACGGCAGAACTTCCTTCCAACTGGAGAAACCAATTATCACTTGATGAATATCTGAAAATGAAGAACATACCTGGAATAAGCGGAATCGATACGAGAAAGCTGACTAGAATCATCAGGAAATCAGGTTCACTTAAAGGGGCGCTCTGCAATATCAATAAAGATGCAAAAGAAGTCGTTTCCCAGTTGAAAGCAACAGTGATTCCTTCTAATCAAGTGAAACAGGTTTCAACAAAAGCACCTTATTCCAGTCCGGGCAGAGGCCCGCGGGTAGTTCTTGTAGATTATGGCATGAAGCATGGGATTTTACGTGAGTTGACGAAGCGCGGCTGTGATGTCGTGGTTGTGCCTTATAACGTCACGGCCGAAGAAGTGATGCAATATCATCCGGATGGCGTGATGCTTTCAAACGGTCCTGGAGATCCGAAAAGTGTTCATGAGACGCTTGAAATGATCCGTACAATCCAAACTCAAGTGCCATTATTCGGAATTTGTTTAGGACATCAATTATTCGCACTGGCAAACGGGGCGGATACGGAAAAATTAAAATTCGGCCATCGAGGTTCTAATCATCCGGTTAGGGACCTTCGTACCGGAAAGGTATCCATCACATCTCAAAATCATGGATATACAGTAGAAGAGCTTTCCATTGAAAATACAGAACTTATTGTGACACATACAGCATTGAATGATGATACGATTGAAGGTCTGCGCCATAAAAAGTATCCGGCTTTCACCGTACAATATCACCCGGAAGCATCACCAGGGCCGGAAGATGCCAACTACTTATTCAATGAATTCTTACAAATGATTGAAGCTGCAACCAACAAGGGGGAAAAAACATGCCAAAACGCACTGATATAAAAAGCATCCTAGTAATTGGTTCCGGTCCGATCGTCATCGGACAGGCCGCCGAGTTCGATTATGCAGGAACCCAAGCGTGTATAGCCTTAAAAGAAGAAGGTTATCGTGTGATCCTGATTAACTCTAACCCTGCTACAATCATGACAGACAGTGAAATGGCTGACGCGGTTTATATCGAACCGATCACATTGGAATTTGTCAGCAAAATCATTCGTAAAGAGCGCCCGGATGCACTGTTACCTACCTTGGGCGGACAGACTGGTTTGAACATGGCAGTCGAGCTTGCCGAAGCAGGAATCCTGGAAGAATGCAATGTACAGATTCTTGGGACCAAACTTTCAGCTATCCAACAAGCGGAAGACCGTGACCTTTTCCGTACGCTAATGAACGATCTAGGGGAACCAGTACCTGATAGCGACATTATTCATAACTTGGAAGAGGCTTATACATTCGTTGAACGAGTCGGCTACCCAGTCATTGTTCGTCCTGCCTTCACGCTTGGCGGAACAGGCGGTGGGATTTGTGATAACGAAGAGCAGCTGATCGAGATTGTTGAGGGTGGCCTGAAAAGCAGCCCGGTACACCAATGTCTGCTTGAGAAGAGCATTGCCGGTTTCAAAGAAGTGGAATATGAAGTGATGCGTGATTCAAATGATAATGCGATAGTCGTTTGTAATATGGAAAACTTCGATCCTGTCGGTG
Source organism: Bacillus sp. B4EP4a (assembly GCF_006680105.1). NCBI lineage: Bacteria > Bacillati > Bacillota > Bacilli > Caryophanales > Bacillaceae > Bacillus > Bacillus sp. B4EP4a. The sequence goes on along the minus strand of NZ_VHIK01000003.1, from coordinate 174,774 downwards.
TCCATACAGGCGATTCAATTGTTGCCGCACCAAGCCAAACATTAAGTGACAGAGAGTACCAAATGCTTCGAAATACGTCTTTGAAGATTATCCGTGCCTTGAAGATTGAAGGTGGATGTAATGTTCAGCTGGCGCTAGATCCAAACAGCTATCAATATTATGTCATTGAAGTGAACCCAAGGGTCAGCCGTTCGTCGGCACTTGCTTCAAAAGCAACAGGATATCCAATTGCAAAGCTTGCAGCAAAGATAGCCGTTGGTTTGACGCTCGATGAAATGATGAACCCTGTCACTGGCAAAACCTATGCCAGCTTTGAACCGGCACTGGACTATGTCGTTACGAAAATTCCGCGCTGGCCTTTCGATAAGTTCGAAAGCGCCAACCGTAGGCTCGGGACCCAAATGAAGGCAACCGGAGAAGTCATGGCAATCGGCCGTACATTCGAGGAATCAATCTTAAAAGCTGTCCGTTCCCTTGAAGCGGGTATATACCATCTTAATTTGAATGACGAGTTTGAAGATGGAAAAATAGAGAAACGGATCCGAAAAGCGGGAGATGAACGGTTATTCTATATCGGTGAAGCGTTAAGAAGGGGAATAACGATCGAAACAATACACGAATGGAGCCAGATCGATTTATTCTTCTTGCATAAGTTGAAAAAGATTATCGACTTTGAAAAGCAGCTTAAAGAACATTCTTTTGATTGTGAAGTATTGCAAAAGGCTAAAGAACTAGGGTTTTCTGACAAAACGATTGCAGAAATATGGGGAGTTCCCGAAATTGACGTCTATGAGTACCGTAAACAGCAAGGGATCATCCCTGTTTACAAAATGGTTGATACATGTGCTGCGGAATTCGAATCGGAAACACCGTATTTTTATGGGACATACGAAGATGAGAATGAATCCATCGTTACTGACAAGAAAAGTGTCATTGTTCTGGGATCAGGCCCAATTAGAATCGGGCAAGGAGTAGAGTTTGATTATGCGACCGTACATTCGGTATGGGCCATTAAAGAAGCGGGATATGAAGCGATCATCATCAACAACAATCCCGAAACAGTTTCGACGGATTTCAGTATCTCCGACAAACTTTATTTCGAACCATTGACTATTGAAGATGTCATGCATGTCATCGATTTGGAAAAACCGGAAGGGGTCATCGTCCAGTTTGGTGGACAGACAGCAATCAACCTTGCAGATGGTCTTGTTGAAAGAGGAGTGAAGATCCTTGGTACTTCACTTGAAGACCTGGATAGGGCGGAAAATCGCAATAAATTCGAAAGAGCACTTAAGGATTTAGGCATCCCGCAGCCAAAGGGTAAAACCGCAACATCGGTTGATGAAGCGATCGTCATCGCTGAAGATATTGGTTATCCGGTTTTAGTAAGGCCATCGTATGTTCTCGGAGGAAGAGCGATGGAAATCGTCTATAAACAAGAAGAATTGCTGCATTACATGAAAAATGCCGTGAAAATAAATCCGGATCATCCTGTCCTGATAGACCGCTACTTAACGGGTAAGGAAATCGAAGTCGATGGAATTTCCGATGGCGAAACGGTCGTTATCCCTGGAATCATGGAGCATATCGAACGTGCAGGCGTCCATTCAGGTGATTCGATTGCAGTCTATCCGCCTCAAAATTTAACGGAAAAACAGAAAGAAGTAATCATCGATTATACGACCAGATTGGCAAAAGGTTTGAATATAATTGGTCTCTTGAACATTCAATATGTCATCAGCAATGAAGAAGTGTATGTGATTGAAGTAAATCCACGTTCAAGCCGAACCGTTCCATTCTTAAGTAAAATTACGAACGTGCCGATGGCTAACTTAGCCACAAAGGTCATCTTGGGCCACACGCTTGAAAGCCAAGGTTACAAATCGGGGTTAGTGCCAGAACAAACTGGAGTCTATGTGAAAGTGCCGGTCTTCTCTTTTGCGAAATTAAGAGGTGTGGACATCTCACTCGGACCTGAAATGAAATCGACTGGTGAAGTAATGGGGAAAGATAGCACTCTTGAAAAGGCTTTATACAAAGGGCTGGTCGCTTCCGGTTTCAAAATTAAGGGGCATGGTTCGGTGTTATTGACGATATCTGATAAAGATAAGCAAGAAGCGCTACTTTTAGCAAGACGTTTCCATAATATCGGTTTCAAGCTGATAGCCACCAGCGGAACCGCTGCCTTATTGAAGCAATCCGGCATCCCTACTGCGATTGTCGGTAAAATTGGCGAAGAAGGTACAAACCTGCTGGATGTTATCCGGAACGGGGAAGCACAATTTGTCATAAATACTTTGACAAAAGGTAAGCAGCCGGCCCGAGATGGTTTCAGAATCCGACGTGAATCGGTTGAAAATGGAGTGACATGCCTAACATCACTTGATACGGCAGAAGCTATTTTAAGAGTGATAGAATCCATGACTTTCTCGGCAGAAGCAATGGGAAAAACGGAAAAAAGTCGTGAGGTGAGCTATATATGATCAAGAAGGAAAGAATGAAGGTGTTAAATCATAAGGAACTGGCCCCATCCATTTTTGAACTTACTCTGCAAGGTGAATTGGTTTCAGAGATGAATCAGCCAGGCCAGTTTGTCCAAGTCAAGACAACAGATGGCACTGAGCCATTGTTAAGACGCCCGATTTCAATTTCTTCTTACAACAACAGTGAAAAACAGTTCACGATGATATACCGCGCTGAAGGTAAAGGAACGACGCTGTTATCACAGCGTAAAGAGGCGGAAGCGGTCGATATCCTTGGACCCCTTGGCAACGGATTTCCCGTTCATGAGGCCAAAAAGGGCGAAACGGCATTATTGGTTGGTGGCGGGATTGGGGTCCCGCCCCTGTATCAATTATCACGGATGTTGGTTGCGAAAGGTGTTAAGGTAATCCATGTATTGGGCTTCCAGACCAAGTCAGCCATCTTTTACGAAAAAGAATTCAGTGAATTAGGTGATACTTATATTGCCACGGTGGATGGTTCATATGGGACAAAAGGATTTGTTACGACTGTAATAGACAACCTGGAGCAAGAGTTTGCAACGATCTTTTCATGCGGGCCGACACCAATGTTAAAAGCGTTGGAAGCGGGCTATCGTGAGAAAAAGCTTTACCTGTCCCTTGAGGAAAGGATGGGGTGCGGCATCGGTGCATGCTTTGCCTGCGTGTGTCATACAGGGGATGATCCAACTGGTTTCAGTTATAAAAAGGTATGCAGTGATGGACCCGTATTCCGGGCAGGAGAGGTGGTATTATGAGCAGGCTTTCAGTTGAATTACCAGGATTAAACTTGAAAAACCCGGTCATGCCAGCATCTGGATGCTTTGGATTCGGCCGTGAATACAGTCAATTTTTCGACTTGGATATTCTTGGGGCGATCATGATCAAAGCGACCACTCCTGAGCCGAGGTTCGGTAACCCGACTCCGCGTGTTGCGGAAACCTCTTCGGGAATGCTGAACGCTATCGGTCTGCAGAATCCAGGTTTAGAAAAGGTCATCAGTGAAGAATTGGCCTGGCTAGGTGGGTATGATGTTCCCATCATCGCCAACGTTGCCGGTTCGCAAATAGATGACTATGTAAAGGTAGCCAGTGATATAAGTAAGGTGGGGAATGTAAAAGCACTTGAATTGAATATCTCTTGTCCGAATGTAAAAGAAGGTGGCATTGCTTTCGGTACGGTGCCGGAAGTTGCTAAAGAGGTGACCAAGGCGGTTAAGGAAGTGTCTTCCGTCCCTGTATATGTGAAGCTTTCACCGAATGTCAGTAATATTGTGGAAATGGCTAAAGCCGTAGAAGAAGGCGGTGCCGACGGTTTGACAATGATAAATACATTAGTCGGCATGCGATTGGATTTAAAAACTGGCAGACCGATCCTTTCTAACAGGACGGGTGGGTTATCTGGTCCTGCAATAAAACCTGTTGCGCTCCGGATGATTTATGAGGTAAGCCAGCAAGTGTCTATTCCGATCATCGGAATGGGCGGCATCGCTACAGCGGAAGACGTCATTGAATTTTTCTATGCGGGTGCAAGTGCCGTTGCGGTGGGAACCGCTAACTTCGTGGATCCCTTTGTATGCCCGACCATCATCGAAGAATTACCGAAATTGTTGGATGAGCTCGGATTTGACCATATTTCAGAATGTACCGGAAGGAGCTGGAAGCAGAATGAAGCAGTCACTAATTATCGCTCTTGATTTCCCTGACCTCATTCAAACAGAAGAATTCCTAAAACAGTTCCATTCGGAAAAACTGGCTGTAAAAGTGGGGATGGAATTATTTTATCAGAATGGACCATCAATAATTTCTTTCGTAAAAGAGCAAGGCCACGATGTGTTTTTGGACTTGAAGCTTCATGATATTCCGAATACGGTCAAAATGGCCATGACAGGATTGGCAACTTTAGGGGCTGACATGGTCAATGTACATGCGGCGGGTGGACAAAAGATGATGGAAGCAGCCATGGAAGGTTTGGATAAGGGAACGTCCGCTGGTAAAAAACGTCCATTATGCATAGGGGTTACCCAACTGACGAGCACGTCACAAGAACAAATGAATGTTGAGCAAAACATTGCCGGATCTCTGGAGGACTCGGTCCTCCATTATGCAAAACTTACTAGACAGGCAGGATTGGATGGCGTCGTCTGTTCCACCCATGAAGTAAAGAACATACATGAACGCATCGGTCATGAATTCTTAACGGTCACACCTGGAATCCGAAGTGCAGGTGGACAGGCGCATGATCAAAAGAGAATTGCCACGCCTGAACAGGCTAGGGATTTTGGAGCGGATGCCATCGTTGTAGGGAGAGCCATAACGGGGGCGGCAGATCCATTAAGGGCGTATTTGGATATGAAAGCAGCTTGGGAGGGAATATCATGTTAAATAATAAGATAGCTGAACATCTATTGGAAATAAAAGCAGTGTACCTACAGCCGAATGACCCCTTTACTTGGGCATCTGGAATTCAATCACCCATTTATTGTGACAACCGCTTAACCCTTTCATACCCAGAGGTTCGCAATGAAATAGCGGAAGGATTGAAAGGATTGATTGAACAGAATTTCCCTGAGGCTGAACTGATTGCAGGCACAGCAACTGCCGGCATTCCGCATGCAGCTTGGGTGAGTGAAAAATTAAATGCACCGATGTGCTATGTTCGATCCAAAGCCAAGGAGCACGGAAAGGGCAATCAAATCGAAGGCCGTGCTGTTCCAGGACAAAAAGTGGTGGTTGTGGAAGACTTGATTTCAACCGGCGGAAGTGTGATTACTGCTGTTAATGCACTGAAAGAAGCTGGCTGTGATGTTCTAGGAGTCGTTTCAATCTTTACTTATGAATTGGAAAAAGGAAAAGAAAAATTCGATGCTGAGGGCATTATTAACCATTCATTGAGTGACTACTCGACTTTGATAAAAGTCGCTAATGAAAAAGGGTACATCACAGCAGAAGAATTGGAAAAGCTAAAAAAATGGCGGGAGAATCCAGCTGATACGGCTTGGATTTCTGCATGAAAATAGAGGTGGCCCAATCACAAAGGATTGGGCCACCTCTATTTTTTTACCTTTCAATCCTTTACAGCTTCCTTTAAGCGTATGACAGTATCGGCATCAGGTGTAATATATACGGTCTGCTGCTGGTCGTAGATCACGAACCCGGGTTTGGAACCATTCGGTTTCTTAACATGGCGAACTTGTGTGAAGTCAACGGGCACTGAGCTCGATTGCTGTGCTTTACTGAAGAAAGCTGCTAATACGGCTGCCTCTTTTATCGTTTTTTCACTTGGCGATTCATTTCGAATCACAACATGTGAGCCAGGTATATCTTTGGTATGAAGCCATATTTCATCACGGCGTGCAAACTTATTCGTTAGATAATCATTTTGTTTATTATTCTTCCCGACAAAAATGAGATCTCCATCTGTAGCATAATATGTTTCAAGCTGCGGTTTTGCATTTGCAGGCTTTTTCATGCCTTTTTTCTTTTTTTGCCTAATGTATCCTTCTTCCTGAAGTTCTTCGCGAATCTCCTCTATATCTCTGGGTGAAGCTGATTGGAGCTGCTGATGCAAGGCTTCAAAGTAGGCCAATTCCAATTTTGTTTTTTCGATTTGTTCTTGGACGACTCCGACTGCATTTTTGGACTTTTGGTATCTGGAGAAGTACTTCTGTGCATTATCTGATGGATTTTTTAATGGGTCAAGCGGGATGGTGACCATACTTTGTTCTTCATCATAATAATTGACGACTTCTATTTCCTTCATGCCTTTTTTCATTTGATATAGATTAGCTGTAAGAAGCTCACCGAACAACTGATACTGTTCTCCGCGTTCCGTATCTTTTAATGTACGTTCGAGCTTCCCGATTTTTTTTGAGTTTTTTTCTATTTCATTAGTAATGAAACGTTCTACATCCTGGCTCTTTTGCTTAACCCGATCTCTTTCTGCCTTTCCGAAGTAATAGCGGTCGAGCATCTCGCTCAATGAAGGAAATGTACGTTGATTCCCATTCAGATGCTCTAGTGGAAGCATATAAAAAACTTCTTTATTTCCATCTTGTTTGATCATCGCAGTATAGTATTGCTCCGAGATTTCTTGGATAATCTTTAAAAAAGCTGATGGAAGGGTCGTGCTGTTGGCAAGTCCAGCCCGGTAAACGGCTTCCTTTGCAACTAATGGTGAAACTCCAGAAAAATGGGCAACAAGCTGTCGATCCAGCTTTCCTGCATTGAAGTCAATATTCTTCCTTATATCGTCCTCGGTAGCCTCGAATGGATTCTTCTTTTCTTGAGCGGGCGGGGCCAAATATTCCTGGCCAGGCAATATCGCCCGATAACTGTTAACGGCATGTGAAACATGCTTAATGCTGTCCAAAATCATATTTCGTTCTTTATCGACTAAAACAATGTTGCTGTGACGCCCCATGATTTCGATGATTAACTGCTTTTGAGAGACATCCCCAAGCTCATTGCGGCCCTTCACTTCAAAAATGATCATTCTATCAAGTCCATATTGATAAATATTTTCTATCGTATAGCCCTCGAGGTGCTTCCTAAGAAGCATACAGAACATGGGTGCCTCTTTGGGATTTTCATAACTCTCTTCGGTCATTTGCACCCTCGAATAACTTGGGTGGGCTGATAATAGGAGCTTATGGTTCTTACCTCCAGCACGAACAACCAGTATTACTTCATTTTTATAAGGCTGATGTACCTTATTGATTCGTCCACCTTTTAATAAAGAAGCGATTTCTTCCGTCATCGCTTTCGTGAATAATCCATCAAATGACATTCTATTTTTACTTCCTTTACATAAGATTTTCTAAGAACTCATTTTGGCTGCCCATTTTAGCTAATCCCAATTTTTTAGCGAACTGGGTGAAAAGCTGGAGTTGTTAGTTCAGGTAAATTGAATGGCTACTTTTTTTGGTTCCAGAGATTAAATACAAATTTGGGTCCATTCATCATGATTAGCGGTCGTTCATTCATTAAATTATCCGGATCGTTCTTCTTTCCGCAATTCTGTTTAATTATAGCATTATTTTGGACGAGTCTGAATAATCATGGAAGAAGAGCAGGTTGTTTTATGTATCGGTAAGCAGGCAGGTGTTGGATGAGTAAAGCAAAAAGCGCCTGTTGAGATGTATACAGGAGCCTATTTCATTCTATTCAAAGGGATGTGTGATACTTGATGGAGTTCAAGGAAATGAATAATCAAGAAATGGAGAAAGCGCTTCAAACAAACGTTACACACGGTTTGGACGATGATGAAGTAAAGGACAGGCTGCGAAAGCATGGCTTTAACGAATTGAAGGAAGGAGAAAAACAGTCAGCCATTCTTTTATTTTTCGCCCAATTCAAAGATTTCATGGTCATAGTTTTACTTGCCGCGACCTTAGTCTCCGGGATATTGGGTGAATATATCGATGCGATTGCCATCATGGCGATTGTTTTTTTGAATGGATTACTTGGGTTTTTTCAAGAACGGAAGGCCGAGAAATCCCTGGATGCCCTAAAGGAAATGGCTGCGCCGCAAGTTAACATACTTCGGGATGGCCAGTGGCTGAAAGTCCCATCGAGAGAAGTCGTAGTAGGGGATATCCTGAAGTTTTCGAGTGGTGACCGAATTGGTGCCGATTTACGGATCATCGACCAGTCAAGCCTTGAAATAGAAGAGTCTGCACTTACCGGCGAGTCACTCCCGGCCGTTAAATGTTCTGATCCATTGATGAATGAGGTTGAAGGTATCGGTGATCAGGAAAATATGGCGTTTATGGGAACGATGGTAACAAGAGGAAATGGGGTAGGAATCGTAATCGCTACAGGAATGAATACGGCGATGGGCAAGATTGCGGATCTCTTGCAGACTGCAGAAACAAAAGAAACACCGCTTCAACGGAGGTTGGAGCAGCTAGGCAAAATTTTGATCGTCACGGCTTTAATATTAACTGTAATCGTGGTCCTGACTGGCGTCATTCAAGGGCATGATCTTTATACGATGTTTTTGGCCGGGGTATCTTTGGCTGTTGCGGCGATTCCTGAAGGCTTGCCAGCCATTGTGACCGTAGCATTGTCTTTGGGCGTTCAGCGTATGATCAAACAAAAAGCGATTGTCCGCAAGCTTCCTGCCGTAGAAACGCTTGGCTGCGCAACGGTGATTTGCTCAGATAAGACAGGTACACTGACACAAAACAAAATGACGGTGACGAAGGTCTGGAGTGGAGGGAAAACTTGGGATGTTGGCGGTACTGGTTATAATCCTGTCGGAGAGTTTTCCTTAGAGGGAGTTTCAGTTGCCCCGAAAAACCATAATGCCTTGCTTCAAATAATTACATTCGGCATGCTCTGTAATAAAGCCGAGTTAAAGGAGGATGGTAAACGATATATTTTGGACGGTGATCCGACAGAAGGGGCGATGTTGGTCACGGCAATGAAAGCGGGCTTGACGAGGGAACACTTGTCTAAGAGGTTTACGATAGTCAAGGAGTTTCCATTTGACTCGAGCCGCAAAATGATGAGTGTCATAGTGAAGGATGATAAAGATAATCATTTCGTCATCGTAAAAGGGGCCCCTGATGTATTGATCGCCCAGTCCGACACGATTCTTTGGGAAGGAAAATCGGAAATATTGAATCAGAAGAGTAAGGAAAGGGTGCAACAGGACATGAATGAGCTTGCCTCTCAGGCACTTCGAATGATTGCTGTTGGTTATAAACCCCTTTCAAAAGGAACGATTTTGCTTCATGAAACCGAAGCTGAACGCAATTTGACCTTCATGGGACTGCAAGGCATGATCGATCCCCCACGTCCGGAAGTGAAGCAGGCAGTTAAGGAATGCAGGGATGCCGGAATCAAAACTGTCATGATTACTGGCGACCATGTAATAACAGCAAAGGCAATAGCTAAAGAACTTGGTATTTTAAAAGGAAAAGACCGCGTACTAGAAGGACGGCAATTGGCCGACATGGAAGTAGGGGAACTTGAGGAAGTTGTTGAAAGTGTTTCGGTATTTGCCCGCGTTTCCCCGGAACATAAGTTGAAAATCGTAAAAGCCTTGCAAAATAAAGGACATGTAGTTGCAATGACAGGGGATGGTGTCAATGATGCCCCTGCGATAAAATCAGCGGATATTGGTATATCCATGGGTATCACGGGTACTGATGTCGCTAAGGAAGCTTCTTCCTTGATATTGGTTGACGACAATTTTGCCACAATTAAATCGGCCATCAAAGAAGGCAGGAATATTTACGAAAACATCAGGAAGTTCATCCGTTATCTGCTTGCTTCCAATGTTGGGGAGATTTTGGTCATGTTTTTTGCGATGCTATGTGCCTTGCCGTTACCTTTGATACCAATCCAGATCTTATTCGTGAACCTTGTTACCGACGGACTGCCTGCGATGGCATTGGGACTGGATTCCGCAGAAGAAGATGTAATGAAAAGAAATCCAAGAAATGCTAATGAAGGTGTTTTTGGAAGAGGGCTTGGCTGGAAGATCATCTCTCGTGGTTTTCTGATCGGGATTTCTACATTGATCGCATTTTATGTGGTATACCGTGCAAATCCGGATAATCTTGCTTATGCACAAACGATTGCGTTCGCTACCTTGGTCCTGGCTCAGCTAATACATGTATTCGATTGCCGAAGCGAACGTTCGATCTTCTCGAGAAATCCATTCGGTAACCTTTATCTAGTGGGGGCGGTACTGTCCTCCCTATTATTGATGGTAGCCGTCATGTATGTGCAGCCTCTACAAACAATCTTTCATACGGTACCGATTTCGGGAAGGGATTGGCTATTAGTTATAGGGATGGCATCCATTCCAACTTTTTTACTGGCTGGAACCTTTTTAGCAAGAAAAGCACAATGATATATGATATAATCTTTAAGGTGGTAGAGTCATGCTCTATTGCCTTTTTATTTTTGTAGTATTTTATTTGTGAGCTTAAGTTTTCGTGCTGTAGCTAATATATAATGAAAGTTAAAGGCCAAATTACTACATTATGTTTGATAGGATGTGGAACCATGGTTACCAGTATGACGGGCTATGGAAGAGAAGAAGCGGAAAACGAACAGGTCAAGGTTTTTGCCGAAATTAAGACCGTGAACCATCGTTTTTGTGAATATACGATTCGGATTCCGCGCCAGCTTTTGGTTTTGGAAGAAAAGGTAAAGAAGAAGGCGAATCAATACATAAGAAGGGGACGGGTGGAAATCTTCATCACAGTGGAAGGTGAGAGCCTGGTTTCCAAAAAGGTGAAGATCGATTGGAATCTTGCGGATCAGTATGTGGGTTTGATGGATGAAGTCAAGCGAAAGTACAATCTGGAAAGTTCCATTGCATTACAGGATATGCTGCAACTTGAATCGATTTTCATAACGGAAGAAGTACCTGCGGTTCCTGCCGATTTGGAATCCCTGTTATTGAAGGCTGTCACGGGGGCATTGGAAAATCTGAAAAAAATGCGGAACCTGGAAGGTCAGGAACTGGCCTTGGACATGAAACGCCAGCTGAAAAAGTTCGGTGAGATTGTAGCAGGGGTCAAAATGCATGCACCTTCAGTCGTCGAGAAATATAAAGCCCGGTTGGAAATCAAACTGGCTGAGTTGACTGAAGGATTGATTGAAGATAGCCGCATTGTTACAGAAGCGGCCATTTTTGCTGATAAATGTGATATAAATGAAGAACTGACCAGACTCGATAGCCATGTACAGCAATTTTCAAGGACGCTTACCCATAGTGAACCAATTGGAAGGAAACTTGACTTCCTTGTCCAGGAAATGAACAGGGAAGTCAATACGATTGGATCAAAGGCAAATGATTCGGCCATTACCAAAGAAGTGGTGGAAATGAAAAGTCTTCTTGAAAAATTAAAGGAACAGGTTCAAAATATCGAGTAGTCGGTTTATGATGAACCTAACAAGGTGACAATAGATATGAATGGGGGACAAAAATGTCAATAAAGCTCATTAATATTGGTTTTGGGAATATCGTTTCCGCAAACCGGATCGTATCAATCGTGAGCCCGGAATCGGCTCCGATCAAAAGGATCATCCAAGACGCCCGGGACCGCGGATCCTTAATAGATGCTACATATGGTAGAAGAACCAGGGCCGTAATAATTACAGACAGCGACCATGTTATCTTATCTGCCGTTCAACCGGAAACGGTTGCCGCACGGCTCCAAGATAGAGATGACAGCGTAGAAGAGGGGTAACTGAAACAATATGAGAGAAAAAGGTTTATTAATCGTTTTGTCCGGTCCATCCGGTGTTGGTAAAGGAACTGTAAGGAAGGCAATTTTTTCACAGCCAGGAACGGCATTCGAATATTCAATTTCGATGACGACACGGCTGCCACGCCATGGTGAAGTGGACGGAGTGGACTATTTCTTCAAAAAACGCGAGGAATTCGAAGCACTTATCGAAGAAGGAAAATTGCTGGAATATGCTGAGTTCGTCGGTAATTATTATGGAACACCCGTGGATTATGTCCGTGAAACAATCGATTCCGGAAAAGATGTATTTCTGGAAATAGAAGTTCAAGGAGCTAAACAGGTCCGGGAGAAATTCCCTGAAGGACTTTTCATTTTCCTTGCTCCTCCGAGTTTGACTGAACTCGAAAGCCGCATCGTTACTCGCGGAACCGAGACGGAGGAAGCGATAAAAGGAAGGATGAAGGTGGCTAAGGAAGAAATAGAACTTATGGATCTGTACGATTATGTTGTTGAAAATGATCATGTGGATGCCGCATGTGCGCGAATTAATGCAATTGTAATTGCCGAGCATTGCCGTCGGGAAAGAGTTGCTGTTTTATATAAAAAAATGTTGGAGGCGGAATAAATTATGTTATATCCATCAATTGATTCTCTATTACTTAAAATCGATTCTAAATACTCACTTGTATCAGTGGCGGCTAAACGCGCCAGGGAAATGCAAATTAAAGATAACTGCCTCGTAAAACCGGTTTCCCATAAAGCGGTAGGTCGTGCCCTTGAAGAAATTCATTCCGGTAAATTGACTTATGATAATTCTTACGAGGAAAACTAAGAGAACACATAGCTTGACCTATCGGGCCTGACACCCTAAAGCAAACAGGAGCGTTACATTTGGAAAGTGCTTCCTTCCTGCGGCCAAGGTGTCAGGCCTGTTTGTTTTGATTTTTTTAAAAGTAACCAAAGTCATAGATGAAATCCTGAAAGATATGGAATGTTGGGGGAATCCATATGATATTGCGCATTTCAAATGAAATTTCTTCGGTTTTCCGTCATAATTAGAAAAAAAGAATGTATAGTTAGGGGAAATTTGCATGCTTATCGATAAAAAAGTACTTCTTTGTGTCACCGGCGGGATTGCTGTATATAAGGCTGCTGCCCTGACAAGTAAATTAACTCAGGAAGGTGCGCATGTAAAAGTGATCATGAGTGAATCGGCACGTAAGTTCGTGACGCCGCTCACCTTTCAGGCACTTTCGAGAAATGATGTTTATACAGATACTTTTGATGAGAAGGATTCTTCAGTCATTGCCCACATCGACTTGGCTGATTGGGCTGATATCATCCTGTTGGCCCCAGCTACAGCCAATGTCATTGGCAAGGTGGCCAATGGAATCGCGGATGATATGATCACGACCACGCTACTGGCAACGGAAGCACCTGTTTGGGTTGCGCCGGCAATGAATGTGCACATGTACGCCCATCCAGCGGTTCAGAAAAATATGGAGACACTTCGGTCGTTTGGATATCAATTCATTGAACCGGGTGAAGGGTATTTGGCCTGCGGTTATGTAGGAAAAGGGCGATTGGAGGAACCGGAAACAATCGTGGAACATCTTAATCGATATTTCGGTGAACGCAAATCACAGAAACAGCCTCTTAAAGGAAAGAAATATTTGATAACGGCAGGACCGACTCGTGAAGCGGTTGATCCGGTGCGTTACGTGACGAATCATTCCAGCGGCAAAATGGGCTATGCCCTAGCCGAAGAGGCAATTGAAATGGGTGCTGAAGTGACATTGATTACTGGCCCCGTGAACTTGACGCCACCTTTCAAGGCTAGAGTAATACCAGTGGAATCGGCAGCGGATATGTATGATGCGGTATTCGATCAGTTCGATTCCAGTGACGTCGTAATCATGACGGCTGCAGTGGCGGACTATAAACCAAAGATTTATCATGCTCAAAAGATGAAAAAGCAGCCAGGGGAAAATGTGATTGAATTTGAACGGACAAAGGATATCCTTAAGGAACTCGGTGAAAATAAAACTCATCAGATCTTGGTAGGTTTTGCGGCTGAAACGAACAACGTCGAAGAATACGCTAGAGGAAAATTAGTCAAAAAGAACGCAGATATGATCGTTGCCAATAATGTTACCGTCGCAGGGGCAGGATTTGGAACGGATACGAACATCGTGACCATTTACGATAAAGATGGAAGTGCGATCGAACTTCCAAAAATGAGTAAAGCGGATATAGCTAAAAGCATCCTGGCAGAAGTATCCCGCATGCAAAAGGAATGATGTCTTATGGATATAGCATCCGTCATCGTGGATGTACCTGCTAAACAAACGGATCGAGAATTCGACTATCGCATACCTGAAAAGTGGAACCAAGTCATCAAGCCCGGAATGCGGGTCATCGTCCCATTCGGTCCAAGAATGGTGCAGGGATTCGTCACAGGCTTAAAAGCTAAAAGCGACTTTGCGAAATTACGCAATATAAAGGAACCAATGGATTTGGAGCCTATCCTTAATGATGAATTGCTGCAGCTTGGTGACTGGTTGACTAAAGAGGCGATGTGTTTTAAAATTTCAGCGCTGCAGGCCATGCTTCCGGCAGCGATGAAAGCAAAGTATGAAAAAGTTATTAAAGTCGTTGAAGATAAAAAGGAGCAGCTGCCTCTCTTCATTCAAAACCTTTTCGGAAAAAATGATTCAATATCCTGGAAAGACGTGATTGAAGGGGAGAACGCCTCCCTCTTCCAAAAGGAAATGCAAAATGGCAATCTTGAACTCGTATATAATGTGAAAAACCGACTAAATAAGAAGACGGTCCGTGTCATTAAATCTTTGCTTTCCCCTAAGGAACTGAAAGAAATGGCATCAGCCATGTCCAGCCATGCAAAAAAACAACAGGAACTCCTTCAATACTTTATTGAACATCAAGAACCCATTCCGTTAAAGGAATTGCTTGAATTGATAAACACATCGAGCGGTACCGTCAAATCCCTAGTGGCAAAAGGGGCTTTGGCGGAAATGGATCAAGAAATATACCGTGATCCGTATGAAAACCGTGTGTTCGAAAAATCCACACCCTTTACACTAACAGCTGAACAAACAGCTGCCTTGAAGCCCATCAACGAGAAAATACATCATGATGAACATGATGTCTTTCTTTTATATGGTGTAACAGGCAGCGGGAAGACGGAAGTGTATCTACAGGCAATTGCCTCTGTCATTGAAAAAGGGAAGGAAGCCATCATGCTTGTACCTGAAATCTCCTTAACGCCACAGACAGTGAAGCGGTTTAAGGAACGATTTGGTGAGCAGGTAGCTGTCATGCATAGCGGTTTATCCGTAGGTGAAAAATATGATGAATGGCGGAAAATTCATCGTAAGGAAGTTAAAGTGGTGGTGGGGGCGCGTTCAGCCGTGTTTGCTCCTTTTGAAAACCTGGGGCTGATCATCATTGATGAAGAACATGAATCCAGTTATAAGCAAGAAGAAACCCCAAGGTACCACGCCAGGGATGTTGCCGTTGAAAGAGCAAAATCATATAAGTGTCCGGTAATTCTTGGCAGCGCCACACCTACACTTGAATCTTTTGCGCGTGCCAAGAAAAACGTCTATAAATTATTGACCCTTAGCCAGAGGATGAATAAAAATGCGTTGCCAGCAGTGGATATTGTAGATATGAGGGAAGAACTAAGAACGGGAAATCGTTCCATGTTTTCGGAGCTGCTCTTTACCAAGCTGAAAGACCGGCTTGAGAAGGGAGAGCAAACAGTCCTGATGCTAAATAAAAGGGGACATTCTTCCTTTGTGATGTGCCGAAGCTGCGGATTGGTCATCAACTGCCCTAATTGTGACATTTCACTTACTTATCATCGCTTTAATGATATAATGAAATGCCATTATTGTGGGTTTGAAGAGGGAATGCCTTCCGTTTGCCCTGAATGTGAAAGTGAACATATAAGGTTCTTCGGTACAGGCACTCAAAAGGTTGAAGAAGAGCTAGCAAAAATCCTCCCTGAAGCACGGGTCATACGAATGGATGTTGACACGACGAGCAAGAAAGGTTCACATGAGCGGTTGCTGAATGCTTTTGGTGAAGGGAAGGCCGATATATTGCTAGGTACCCAAATGATAGCAAAAGGCCTTGATTTTCCTAATATCACTCTTGTTGGAGTCCTATCAGCTGATACGATGCTGCATCTGCCTGATTTCCGTTCTTCTGAAAAGACATTCCAGCTGCTGACACAGGTAAGCGGAAGGGCGGGACGTCATCAGCTTCCGGGAGAAGTGGTCATCCAAACCTATACGCCTGAGCATTACAGCATCGAGCTTTCTGCCTTACAGGATTTTGATGCTTTTTATGAACGGGAGATGCATCTAAGGAGGCAAAGTCATTACCCTCCCTATTATTATGTTGTCCTTATAACCGTTTCACATGAAGACTTAATGAAGACGGTCAGTGTTACTGAAAAAATCACCAATTATTTAGGCTCACGATTGAATCGGGATTCTATCGTACTAGGTCCGGTTGCTTCTCCCATTAGTCGAATCAACAATAGATATCGCTATCAATGTCTGATAAAATACAAACGAGAGCCGGACCTTAATCAGCATCTACGCACACTTTTGGAGCATTACCAAAAAGAAACCGCTCAAAATCATCTGCAGATTTCAATAGATTTAAATCCACAGATCATGATGTAATTGTTTAAGAGATGGATGATTACCGCGAGCTGTTACAGCTTGCGTTTTTATATAATGAAGTGTTGTTTTTCATATCTAGGAGGGTACCTTTAATTTTGGCTATTTTACCGATTGTCTTGTTTCCTGAAAAAATTTTAGAACAAAAATGCGATAAAGTAACAAGTTTTGATAAAAAGTTGGCAAAGCTGTTAAATAATATGTATGAAACGATGGTGGAGGCGGATGGCGTTGGACTTGCAGCACCTCAGGTTGGCGTGAAAAAGCAAGTGGCCGTCGTTGAAATAGAGGAAGGATCAGGTGCTATCGAACTGATTAATCCGGAAGTGCTGGAAGTGGAAGGCGAACAGACAGGTGTTGAAGGATGCTTGAGCTTCCCGAGTTTATATGGCGAAGTATCGCGTCCATACCGTGTCAAAGTCCGGGCACAAGACCGAAAAGGATCGTTTTTCGAGATAGAAGCGGAGGATTTCCTCGCGAGGGCCCTTCAGCACGAAATTGATCATCTGCAAGGAGTTTTATTTACAAGTAAGGTTTCCCGGTATATTTCGGAAGAAGAGTTAGAAAGGTTTGGGGAAGAATGACAAAAATTATATTTATGGGTACGCCGGACTTTTCAGTGCCGGTATTGAGAAGAATCATTGATGAAGGGTATGAAGTGATCGCTGTGGTCACACAGCCCGATCGTCCAGTAGGTCGCAAAAAGGTGCTGACGCCGCCGCCAGTTAAGGTCGAAGCCGAAAAGCAGGGGATTCCCGTTTATCAGCCCGAAAAAATCCGTGAAAAAGAAGAACTTGAAAAAATCATTGCATTGAATCCTGACTTAGTGGTGACGGCTGCTTTCGGTCAAATCCTTCCGAATGAATTGCTGGATGCCCCTAAGTACGGCTGTATTAATGTACATGCCTCCCTGCTTCCTGAACTGCGTGGAGGGGCGCCAATTCATTATTCCATTTTACAAGGGAAAGAAAAGACGGGAATAACCATCATGTACATGGCGGAAAAATTGGATGCCGGTGATATATTGACTCAGGCGGAAGTTATTATAGAGGAAGAAGACAATGTAGGTTCACTGCATGATAAATTAAGCAAGATAGGATCGGATTTACTTGCAGAGACGCTTCCGAAACTTATAAATCAGGAGTTACAGGCGATCAAGCAGGATGAGGCAAAAGCGTCTTTTGCGCCTAACATAAAACGGTCTGAGGAAAAAATCGACTGGTCGAAATCAGGGGAAGACATCTATAACCATGTACGTGGCCTGAATCCTTGGCCTGTTGCTTATACAACCTTAGACGGGGCCATTTTGAAAATTTGGCAGGTAAAGAAACTTGAAGATGGCAATCAGGCAGTGCCGGGCACGGTCATTGATGTACAAAGTGATGGTTTCATCGTTTCGACAGGCAATGAGACGGCAATACTAGTTACAGAACTGCAGCCTTCAGGGAAGAAAAAAATGCCGGCGAAAGATTATTTGCGTGGAGCCGGATCGTTCATTAAAGCAGGCATGAAGTTAGGAGAACAGAATGAAGCAAACTAAAAAGGGAGTACGTGAAATCGCTCTCGATATCTTGGAATCTGTAGAGAAAAACCAATCCTACAGTAACCTATTATTGAACAATTTGATTAAAAAGCACCAGTTATCCGCCGTGGACAGCGGACTGCTTACAGAAATAAGCTACGGTACCATACAGCGGAAGATGACTTTGGATTATTATTTGAACCCATATATTAAACAACCGAAAAAAACGCAAAGCTGGGTCATCAATTTACTTAGACTTTCCGTTTACCAAATGGTCTATTTAGATAAAGTGCCTGATCATGCAATCATTTTCGAGGCCGTCGAAATTTCCAAAAAGCGCGGGCATAAAGGTACATCTTCGATGGTAAATGGTGTACTTCGTAATATTCAAAGAAATGGTGTTCCTTCTTTAGGTGATATTAAAGATGATCTGGAACGGCTTTCCATAGAAGTAAGTCACCCAATTTGGTTGGTCAAGCGTTGGGTAGAGCAATTTGGTTTTGAAAAAACCAAGGAAATGTGTGAAATCAACTTAACTGCGCCTTTACAGACGGGACGGGTTAATTTAAAGAAGATTTCACGCCGTGAACTGATCAGCATATTAACGGAAGAAGGATATGATGTTGAAGCAAGTGAAGTCGTTCCCGAAGCAATCGTCAGCTATAAAGGGAATCTTGCTCATTCAGAAAGCTACAAATTAGGGTATTTATCGATTCAGGACGAGAGTTCAATGCTTGTAGCCCATGCATTAGGTGCGAATGAAAATGATGCTGTACTCGATTGCTGTGCTGCACCTGGAGGGAAAACGACACATATCGCAGAAGGCTTGACCACTGGACAAGTATATGCGCTCGACCTTCATGAGCATAAGGTCAAGCTCATTAAAGAGCAGGCTGAGCGCCTTAAACTCAGAAACAATATTAAGACAATGGCCCTTGATAGCAGGAATGTGCAAGAACACTTTAATAAGGAAGGGTTTGACAGGGTGCTGATCGATGCACCATGTTCCGGATTGGGAGTCATGCGCCGGAAGCCTGATGTAAAGTACACTAAAACAAAAGATGATATAATGAAACTCTCAAGTATACAAAAACAATTATTGGAATCGGCTGCCCCGCTTGTCAAACAAGGCGGACGGTTAGTATATAGTACCTGTACGGTGGATAAAGAAGAAAATGACAAAGTCGCTGCAGCATTTTTGGAAAGCCATCCGGATTTTGAAAGCGATGCAACCTTGTCCACAAGAATGCCTGAAAGCGTTCAGCCATTTATCGAGGGTCATACGCTGCAAGTTTTTCCGCAATATTTTAGCAGTGACGGATTCTTTATTGCGAGTTTTAGAAAGAAGGTGCTGTAATGGCAGAAATCACTAAATCATCTAGAGTAAGAAAAGACACGACACCAGAAAAACCATCGATCTACTCATTAGAGCTTCACCAAATTAAAGAATGGCTTATTCAAAATGGAGAGAAGGCATTCCGGGCCGAACAAGTATATGACTGGCTTTATAAAAAGCGTGTCTCCAGTTTTGAAGATATGTCCAACCTTTCGAAAACATTACGGGATAAGCTGGAATCACAATTCACCTTCACGACATTGAAGACTTTGATTCAGCAAACGTCCAATGACGGAACGATGAAGTTTTTATTTGAACTCCATGATGGATATTCGATTGAAACGGTGCTGATGCGCCATGAATACGGAAACTCCATTTGCGTGACAACGCAGGTAGGATGTAGAATTGGCTGTACATTCTGTGCATCGACATTAGGCGGTTTAAAGCGTAATCTTGAATCAGGGGAAATTGTTGCCCAGGTCGTTAAAGTTCAGCAAGCACTTGACGAATCGGAAGAACGTGTTAGTTCTGTCGTTATCATGGGAATCGGTGAACCGTTTGATAACTACGATAATATGATGTCATTCTTGAAGAATATAAACCATGAAAAGGGCTTGAACATCGGGGCGCGTCATATTACCGTTTCCACAAGTGGAATCATTCCTAAAATCTATAAGTTTGCCGAAGAAAGCATGCAAATAAACTTTGCTGTTTCCCTTCATGCACCGAATACGGAATTGAGAAGTAAATTGATGCCGATCAATAAGGCCTACAAACTTCCAGACTTGATTGAAGCCATCAAATACTATACAGAAAAAACAGGTCGCCGTGTAAGTTTTGAATATGGTCTATTCGGTGGCGAAAATGATACAGTGGAGCACGCAGAAGAATTAGCAAGTTTAATAAAAGGGATAAAATGCCATGTTAACTTAATACCGGTTAACTATGTACCTGAACGCAACTATGTACGTACACCTCGGGACCAAATTTTTGAGTTTGAAAAAACATTGAAGAAGCTCGGCATTAATGTAACGATCCGAAGGGAACAAGGCAGTGATATTGACGCAGCCTGCGGCCAGCTTCGGGCCAAGGAGCGCAAAGAAGAGACGAGGTGACCCTATGAGGGCAATATTTAAGACAGACCGTGGAAAAGTCCGCCAGCATAATGAAGATAATGGCGGAATCTTTAAAAACTCGGAAGGCGTTCGCCTTGCCATCGTTGCAGATGGCATGGGCGGCCACCGTGCCGGGGATGTAGCCAGTGCAATGACGATAGACCTTCTGAAAAAGGGCTGGGAAGCATCTACAGGTATCGAAACGGCAAATGAGGCCGAGGATTGGCTGAAGCAGCAAATCGTCTTGGTCAATCAGTTGCTTTTTGAACATGCTGAATCGAATACGGAATGTAAGGGCATGGGGACCACCATTGTTGCAGCCATTTGCACCGACAAGTTTGCTACCATTGCTAACATCGGGGACAGCCGATGTTATTTGTATAATGAGAGCGGTTTTAAGCAGGTCACGGAAGACCATTCACTTGTTAATGAATTGGTCCGTTCCGGGCAGATTTCAAAGGAAGATGCCGAAAACCACCCACGGAAAAATGTTTTATTACGAGCCCTGGGGACAGAAATGCAAGTGGAAATGGACATTATGACTGTCATCTTCGAAGAAAATGATTTACTATTGCTTTGTTCGGATGGATTGACGAATAAAGTGAGTGAACAGGAACTGGAAGAAACCATAACCAATGAACAGTCACTTGAAGAAAAGGCGAATTCATTAATAGATAAGGCCAATCACTACGGTGGGGAAGATAATATCACCCTTGTGCTTGTTCAATTTACTGAAGAAAGTGAAAGCAGGTGAATTGAATGTTGATTGGTAGAAGAATCAACGGCCGTTATAAACTGATCGAGATGGTCGGCGGCGGCGGTATGGCGAATGTTTACCTTGCAAGGGATATGATCTTAGATAGGGACGTTGCATTGAAAATCCTTCGCATGGACTTTAATAATGACGAAGAGTTCATCAAGCGCTTCAATCGGGAAGCCCAATCGGCAACCAGTTTGGCCCATCCCAATATCGTAAGCATTTATGATGTTGGTGAAGAAGATTCAATCTATTATATTGTAATGGAATACGTGGACGGTTTTACTCTAAAGCAATACATACAAAAATATTATCCAATTCCAGTTGATGAAGCCCTGGATATCATGAAGCAAATCACGGCAGCGATTTCCCATGCCCATCACAATGGGATTATCCATCGTGACATCAAGCCACAGAACATTTTGATAGATAAAGAAGGAACCGTCAAGATTACGGACTTCGGTATTGCATTGGCCCTAAGTGCAACAAACATAACGCAGACCAACGCAGTCTTGGGCTCGGTTCATTACTTATCTCCGGAACAGGCCAGAGGCGGTATGGCCAATAAGAAATCGGACATTTATTCACTGGGCATCGTCATGTTTGAATTGTTGACGGGGAGATTGCCTTTTTCGGGTGAATCAGCCGTTTCGATCGCGCTTAAACATTTACAATCGGAAACTCCTTCGCCAAAACGCTGGAACTCTGAAATACCTCAGAGTGTGGAAAATATTATCCTGAAAGCGACAGCCAAAGATTCATATTACCGCTATGATAGCGTGGACTCAATGGAAGATGACATGCGGACTTCGCTTAATCCTGAGCGTTCAAATGAACTGCCTTTTGCCATTCCTGAAGATCATGATGCAACAAAAGCCATCCCCGTCATAACGGATGATCAGATTTCAAGCGTGGATGAGACAATCATAAGGGGTCCGGAAAAAAATACATTGGTCTATGCGGACGATGAAGAAAGTGAATCAGAAGCAGAGAGTAAATCGAAAAAGAAACAGAAAAAACAAAAGAAACAGAAAAAACAAAAAATCAAGTCGGAACATAAAGGTAAAAAACGAAAGAGCATGCCTGCGATCTTGGTGACCACCTTTTTAGTTCTTGCCCTGCTTGCTGTTTTATCTGTCACTGTTTTACCTCCCCTCCTTGTTTCGAAGGAAGTGACGATCCCGGACCTTAAAGGGGAAAAATTGGATGATGCCATTACTGAATTGCTTGAAATGGATTTGGAAATTGGGGACACGATCGAGATTGAAGATGAAGAGGTCGAAGCTGGTCTTGTGATCAAAACCAACCCTAAGGAAGGTAAGACGGTCAAGGAAGGTGCAGTGATCGATATTTATCAAAGCATTGGCAAAGAGACGATTTCATTGTCCAGTTATGAAGGTCGAGACTACTCTGATGTTAAATCCCTTCTTGAAAAAATGGGATTCAAAAACATAAGCGTGACCGAAAAATATGATGACAGTGCTGCCGGCACGATCATAGATCAATCGCCCTCGGGTGCCACTGAGGTCGTACCATCCGAAACGGAGCTTGAGCTAACGGTCAGTAAAGGGGCAGATCTGCTGAGCTTGAAGAACTTAACTGGGTTCAATCAAGCTGGCCTTGATGATTATTCCAATGAAAGTGGAATAAAGATCGATGTCGAAGAAGAAATCTATGATGATACAGTAGCAGAGGGGCTTGTCATTTCCCAGTCACCCGAACCTGCTACGAAGGTGGAAAAGGGCAGTACTGTGAAAGTGGTCATTTCAAAAGGGAAAGAAGAGATTCCTCCCAAGAGTGTAACGGAGGAAATCAAAATCGAGTATGATCCGGTTGAGCCAGGCAAAACGCAAAAAATACAAATTTTCATCGAGGATATCGACAATAGCATGACGGAGCCTCAAGAAACATTCTTTATCTTGGATGATGCCAAAAGAACGATCGAATTAATGGTTTCCCCGGATAAGAAAGCAGGATATAAAGTCATGCGGGACAATCAGGTCATCATTGACGAATCCGTCTCATATCCAGAATAAATTTAATAATTAGGAGTGTGGTTATGCCCGAAGGAAAAATTATCAAAGCATTAAGTGGATTTTATTATGTCCTTGATGGTGAAGAGGTCTATCAATGCCGCGGACGGGGAGTGTTCAGGAAAAATAAGGTAACGCCGCTTGTGGGTGATTATGTGGTTTTTGAAGCGGAAAATAAAACGGACGGGACCGTGACCGAAATAAAACCGCGAAAGAATGAATTGATTCGTCCGCAAATCTCGAATGTAGACCAGGCTATCCTTGTCTTTTCAGCAGTAGAGCCTGATTTCAGTCCGGCATTGCTTGATCGATTCCTCGTACTGATCGAAGATAACGAAATCGAACCCATTATCGTCGTGACGAAACTTGACTTGGTTACGGCTGAAAACCAAAAGAAATTGTCTCAGTATATCAAGGACTATCAGAAACTTGGCTATACTGTACTGGAAACATCTTCAGTTACTGCTGGAGGAATTGAAGGACTAGTGCCGTATTTAGAAGGAAAAACCAGTGTATTTGCCGGTCAGTCCGGCGTTGGGAAATCGTCTTTGCTGAATGCAATCAATCCTGACTTGGCTTTAAAGACGGATGACATTTCATCACATCTGGGTCGTGGGAAGCATACCACCCGCCACGTTGAATTGATTCATATTGGCTCTGGACTTGTCGCAGATACTCCAGGGTTCAGTTCACTTGAATTCATGGAAATGGAAGCTGAACGGTTATCTTATTGCTTCCCGGAAATGCATAAGTATGGGGAAGACTGTAAATTCCGTGCCTGCCTGCACGATAAAGAACCGAAGTGTGCAGTGAAGGAAGCGGTTGACGCCGGGGAAATTCCACGTTATCGATATGAGCATTATATGCAATTCTTAGAAGAAATCAGAGATAGAAAGCCGAGGTATTAAAATGGTTAAAATCGCACCATCCATTTTATCAGCTGACTTTGCAAAATTGGGAGAAGAAATTCTTGATGTGGAAAGGGGCGGAGCGGATTTAATCCATGTGGATGTCATGGATGGGCATTTCGTGCCGAATATAACGATAGGCTCACTAATTGTTGATGCTATCCGCCCGGTGACAAAACTTCCGCTTGATGTTCATTTAATGATCGAACAACCTGATCGTTATATCGAGGCTTTTGCGAAAGCGGGAGCCGATTATATAACTGTACATGTAGAGGCATGCACTCATTTGCATCGGACGATACAATTGATTAAATCTTTTGGTGTAAAGGCAGGCGTGGTGCTTAATCCAGCCACTCCGGCTTCCTTAATCCATCCTATAATCGAAGATATTGACATGGTATTGTTGATGACGGTCAATCCGGGTTTTGGCGGGCAAAAGTTCATTAAATCCGTTCTGCCGAAAATTGCCGAAGTGAAGGCGATGGCAGAAATGTATAATCAAAACCTCGAAATAGAGATTGATGGAGGAGTGAATGAAGAAACGGCTAAACTATGTATTGAACAAGGGGCGACAGTCCTGGTGGCCGGCTCGGCAATATATAATCAAGAAGATCGACACGCAGCGATTCAAAAGATTCGGGGAAAGTGATATAGGCCGACACTATCATATTCGTATGATGGTGGTCGGCTTTTTTTATCAATTAAACAAAGGCACCTTGGATATGATTAGATATAGAAAAGGATGATTTCAATGATTATTAGTATAATGGCTGGAGGTCCGGAATGCTTTTGGCCGGATCTGAAATGGTATGTGGAGAAGACTGATCTTTGGGTCGGGGTTGATAGGGGAGTATGGTCCTTGCTTGAAAAAGGTATCGAACCTAAGTACGGTTTTGGGGATTTTGATTCAGTTTCGGAAGGCGAATACAAGAAGATTGAGCAAAGGCTGGAACAAATCAATCTATATTCTTCGGAAAAGGATGAAACGGATTTAGAGATTGCATTTAAATGGGCAATAGGGCAAAAGCCAAGTGAAATTCATATCCTGGGCGCTACAGGGGGAAGAATGGACCATTTTCTTGGAAATATCCAGCTGCTCCAAAAAGAAAGTGTCCTCCCTTATCATGGCGATATAGAAATATACATAGTCGATCGGCAAAATATATTCACAGTAAAGACAGCAGGTTCATATGATGTCACTGCTTTGAAAGATAAGAAATACTTGTCATTGCTTCCTGTAACGGCGGAAGTCACCGGCATTACACTTTCGGGTTTCAAATACCCACTGAATGATGCAAGCGTGGAAATAGGTTCGACGCTTTGCATCAGCAATGAACTAATTTCCGATTCTGGGAATGTTTCATTTGAGAAAGGCATATTAATGGTGATAAGAAGCAGTGATTAAAATTCATGCTTAGAGCAGATTCGGATATAATTACGATCATCCTATATCCGCTTAAAAGCTTATGTTGTAATAGAAAAATTCCACTTCATCTTTAATTGTGGGATGCAAAGAGGAGGGGCATGATGAAATTTTATACGATTAAATTGCCAAAAGTTCTGGGCAGTTTGGTAAGGGCTATGCTCGGAGCGTTTAAAAAAGGCTGATACTTATCTCCATGACACCTCTCAAATTCAGGGAGGTGTTATTTTTCGGTAAAAGGGGAAGCCATCCATTAATGGGTGAAGGCTTTCTTCCTTGATGCAGACCAGCCTTGATCAACGAATTGAAACCTTCCCCATTAATACTGGCCATTACAAGTAAAAAGGCATCCTAAGAGGATGCCGTAACATTATACGCGTTCTACTTTGCCCGATTTAAGAGCTCTTGCAGAAACGTATACACGTTTAGGTTTACCGTCAACTAAAATACGTACTTTTTGAAGGTTAGCGCCCCATGTACGCTTGCTAGCGTTCATTGCGTGAGAGCGGCTGTTACCAGAACGAGTTCTTCTTCCAGTGATTACACATTTACGTGCCATGTTAAATTCCCTCCTAACTACAACAAGCTTAAGTTTTTCGCAGTCGTCTTAAGTCTTTGTAAAATACTTTAATAATTTATCATACCTACCGTTAGAATGCAATACTTCAGTTAATTACTTTCAAGAAAAAAACCTTGACATACATACTTCAAAATTGAATTATATACAGTACCGTATGACATTTACTTTTAAAACCATAGACATTATAGTAAAATGTCTTTAGTTGATTTGATTTTTTGGGAGGGAAAAGAAAATGTCTATCGAATTACAAACGAAGTATGGACAAATTGACATCTCTAATGATGTTATCGCTACTGTAGCAGGCGGAGCAGCCGTGGATTGCTACGGAATTATAGGAATGGCTTCCAAAAAACAATTTAAAGACGGCATTGCCGAAATTTTAAGAAAAGAAAACTTTACTAAGGGTGTAATAGTCCGTCAAGAAGAAGAAGAAGTTCATATCGATATGTATATTATCGTAAGTTATGGAACGAAAATCTCGGAAGTTGCACATAATGTGCAATCAAAGGTAAAGTATACTCTGGACAAAACTGTAGGATTAGCTGTTGATTCCGTCAACATTTTTGTGCAGGGAGTTCGTGTGACGAACCCTTAAATATAGGAGGAAAGTTTTGTGTCAATTACAAGTTTAAACGGAAAGCGCTTTGCAGAAATGATCATTCAAGGTGCCAACCATTTAGCGGCTAATGCCCAAATGGTTGATGCGTTGAATGTTTTCCCTGTTCCAGATGGAGATACAGGAACGAATATGAATTTATCGATGACTTCGGGAGCGAAGGAAGTGCAAAATAACGTCCAGGAACACATCGGGAAAGTGGGTACGTCCCTTTCAAGAGGACTGCTAATGGGCGCACGCGGCAATTCAGGAGTAATCCTTTCGCAACTGTTCCGCGGTTTTGCTAAAGCGATTGAACATAAATCGGAAATCAATAGTGAAGAATTTGCCCAAGCTTTTGAAGCAGGGGTTCAGACAGCTTATAAAGCTGTAATGAAACCTGTTGAAGGAACCATTTTAACGGTTGCAAAAGATGCGGCCAAGCAAGCGGTTTCATCAGCAGCAAGGCACCAAGACCTTATTCAAGTAATGGAAGAAATCGTTAGTGAGGCCAATGCCTCATTAAAACGCACACCGGATCTTCTTCCAGTCTTAAAAGAAGTGGGAGTCGTTGATAGCGGTGGGCAAGGGTTGGTGTTCGTTTATGAAGGTTTCCTTGCTGAGCTGAAAGGTGAAGCCCTTCCAGTCCGATCTTCAAATGGTCCAAGCATGGACGACATGATCAGTGCCGAACATCACATGAATGTACAAGGGCATATGAATACGGAAGATATCGTGTATGGCTACTGTACGGAATTCATGGTCCGATTGGAAAGTGAAAAACTTGCCAATCAACCATTTGATGAAGAAAAATTCAGAAATGATTTAAGTGAATACGGAGATTCATTATTAGTCATCTCAGATGATGAAGTCGTCAAAGTACATATTCACTCGGAACAGCCTGGCACGTGCCTGAATTATGGACAGCAATATGGTAGTTTAATAAAAATGAAAATCGATAATATGCGTGAACAGCATACTGCGATTGTCGGTGAGACGAATACACCGCTTCAAACTAAACCGTCCACCAAAGAGAAGTACGCTGTAGTGTCAGTGGCGATGGGTGCTGGCATCAGTGAATTATTCAAAAGCATCGGCGCTAAGTCCATCATCGAAGGCGGCCAAACGATGAATCCTAGCACGGAAGATATCGTTAAAGCTGTCGAAGAGGCATATGCAGATCATGTGATCATCTTGCCTAATAATAAAAATATCATCATGGCGGCCAATCAGGCTGCAGATGTGCTTGGGGATCATGTGACTGTCATTCCAACGAAAACAGTACCACAGGGAATGGCTGCATTGTTATCATTCAACCCTTCACTTGATGCTGAAGCGAATAAAAAAGCGATGATCGAAGCCCTTTCGCATGTGAAAACGGGCCAGATTACTTATGCTGTCCGGGATACAAACATTGACGGTCTAGCAATCGAGACCGGGGACTTCATGGGAATTGCTGAAGGCACCATCAAAGTGAAGGATAAAGACATGACTCAGGCGGCAAAAGATCTTCTCTCCGATATGATTGACGAAGATTCGGAAATCCTTACCATTTTATATGGGGAAGATGCCACTGCTGAAGATGTCGAAAATCTTGTTGCGTTTTGTAATGAGAATTTCGAAGACGTTGAAGTTGAAGTCCATAATGGGAAACAACCTTTATATTCTTTTATTTTTTCAATTGAATAAGTAGAGGATCATGAAGATAAGGGAGACTTATTCGTCATAATTTTTGAAGGATCCTGAAAAAAATAAAAGGCAATAAACTGCATATGTCATTAGGCTATGCAGTTTTATTTTTTTGAAAAGAAGGATTACGGACAGCGTGATTGTAATTACAATATATCAGGCTTTATTATTTAACTACTCCCAGTGTACAAAAGGAGGAGCAAATCATGAAATTTAGAAGTGTATTCGATATAATTGGTCCTGTTATGATCGGCCCCTCTAGTTCCCATACAGCAGGAGCAGCAAGGATCGGTAGGGTTGCCAGGAATTTATTCGACCGGGAACCAAAATGGGCACATATTTCTTTTTACGGATCGTTTGCCAAAACCTATAAAGGCCATGGAACGGATGTAGCCATTGTAGGAGGCTTACTTGATTTTGATACATTTGATGAGAGAATCAAAGAATCGCTGGAACTAGCCCGCAAAAAGAAAATGAAAATTACTTTTCGGGAAGAAGAAGCAGTGCCGGAACATCCCAATACTGCAAAAATAACAGTTGGTGATGATGATGGTGAACTGGAACTTGTCGGAATATCGATTGGCGGGGGAAAGATCGAAATCGTCGAACTGAATGGGTTTAAATTGAGGCTCTCCGGGCACAACCCTGCCATACTCGTCGTTCATGATGATCGATTTGGTGCCATTGCCAATGTTTCAAACATATTAGCCAAGCATCAAATCAATATTGGCCAGATGGAAGTCTCCCGAAAAGAGAAAGGGAAGATGGCCTTGATGACGATTGAAGTGGACCATAACCTAGAGGATCACGTCATCGCTGAAATTACGGCACTCCCCAACATCACTCAAGTAGCAAGGATTGTGGATTGACAGGGCAATCGTTTCCACTTAGGAAGGAGAATGAATCATGTTTCGAAATGTAGCGGAATTAGTAGAATTAGCTGAATCAAAGCAGAAAAGAATTTCAACGCTGATGATAGAGCAGGAAATGGAAGTAACGGGAAAAAGCCGTGAAGAAATCATCCGCCAGATGGGTGTCAACCTGGATGTAATGGAACAGGCAGTTGAAAAAGGACTTCAAGGTGTACGGTCCGTTTCCGGCCTGACGGGAGGGGATGCAGTTCTTCTTCAGAATTACATTAAATCCGGAAATTCCTTATCCGGTGAACTGCTGTTGGATGCGGTAAGCAAAGCCGTGGCAACAAACGAAGTGAACGCAGCCATGGGAACGATTTGTGCGACACCGACTGCCGGATCTGCTGGTGTTGTGCCTGGAACACTTTTTGCTTTGCAAAATAAATTAAAACCGACTCGGGAACAAAAAATTGAGTTCCTATTTACAGCAGGGGCTTTTGGTTTTGTTGTTGCGAATAATGCTTCGATCTCTGGAGCCGCAGGGGGCTGTCAGGCGGAGGTCGGTTCTGCCTCGGGCATGGCAGCTGCAGCCATCGTTGAAATGGCAGGTGGGACACCGGCACAAAGTGCAGAAGCGATGGCTATCACATTAAAGAACATGCTTGGTCTTGTATGTGACCCTGTTGCTGGGCTTGTGGAAGTGCCTTGTGTGAAGCGGAATGCCATGGGTGCAGCCAATGCAATGGTTGCCGCAGATATGGCGTTAGCGGGGATCACAAGCCGGATACCGTGTGATGAAGTGATTGATGCGATGTATAAAATCGGGCAAACGATGCCATCGGCACTTAGGGAAACTGCACAAGGAGGTTTAGCGGCTACACCGACTGGGCGGGAGTTGGAAGCGAAAATCTTTGGCTTGCCGCTGAATAAGAAGTGAAAGCAACTATACAGGAACCCATAACAGCAGTAAAAGGAATTGGGGCCGAAACGGCGGCAGCGTTGGGGGAAATGGGGATCCATACCGTCGCGGATCTCCTTGAGCATCTCCCATATCGCTATGAAGATTACCGGTTGAGGGATTTGGAAACGGTCGAGCACGATGAGCGGGTTACCGTGGAAGGCAAGGTTCATACGGTGCCCACTTTAGGATACTTCGGAAAGAAAAAATCTAGGCTTACGATTAAAGTATTGACTGGGAGATATTTAATAAATGTCATTTTTTTTAACCAGCCATACCTGAAGCAAAAGCTCGCGATAGGTGAAACCGTAACAGTTACAGGGAAGTGGGATCGTCATCGCCAAACCATTACAGGGTCGGAATGCCACGTTGGTGATCGTAGCCGGGAGAAAGAGTTCGAACCGGTGTACTCAGTGAAAGGCAGCATTACGGTCAAGGGTCTCCGCCGCTTTATCTCCAATGCATTTTCTGAATATGGGGCAATGATAGAAGAGAATCTGCCCCCGCAATTATTGACGGCATACAAACTGATGCCTCGTAACGATGCTCTTCATACAATGCATTTCCCTCTATCGGCCAATGAGGTGAAAAAGGCTCGACGCCGTTTTGTGTATGAAGAGTTTTTATTGTTTCAACTTAAAATGCAGGCACTTCGTAAAGTGCAGAGGGAGCAGTCAAAAGGGATAGGACAGGAGTTTGACATGGAGCAGCTGGAAGCGTTCATTGGAACTCTCCCTTTTCCTTTGACGAACGCTCAAAATAGGGTCGTCGAGGAAATAATGAATGACATGAAATCTCCTTACCGGATGAATCGTCTACTTCAAGGGGATGTCGGGTCTGGAAAAACGGTGGTTGCCGCCATATGCCTGAAGGCGACGATTACAGCAGGTTTCCAAGGTGCACTTATGGTCCCGACGGAAATCTTGGCTGAGCAGCATTCACAATCCCTGAAGGCAATGTTGGAACCGAGTGGAGTAAAGGTCGCATTGTTGACAAGTTCGGTAAAAGGCAAAAAACGCAAGGAACTATTGCAAATGTTGGAATCCGGTGAGTTAGATCTTTTGATAGGAACTCATGCATTGATACAGGATGAAGTGAATTTTCGGAATCTAGGTCTTGTCATAACGGATGAACAACATCGTTTCGGAGTGGAACAGCGCCGCATCCTTCGTGAAAAAGGTACGAATCCAGATGTCCTTTTCATGACGGCAACACCGATTCCGCGAACGCTTGCAATTACAGTGTTTGGGGAAATGGACGTCTCCACGATCGATGAAATGCCTGCCGGGCGAAAAGCGATAGAAACCTATTGGGCGAAACACCAAATGCTTGATCGGATCTTAACCTTTGTCGAAAAGGAACTAAAGAAAGGGAGACAGGCTTACGTCATCTGTCCCTTGATTGAGGAGTCGGAGAAACTCGATTCTTTACAGAATGTTCTCGATGTTCATGCAATGCTGACACAATACTTTGCAAACAGGTACAAAGTGGGTCTTATGCATGGAAGGCTGCCCGCGGATGAAAAAGATGAAGTGATGCAGCAGTTTAGTGCCAATGAAGCACAAATCCTTGTTTCTACGACGGTTGTCGAAGTTGGGGTGAATGTTCCAAATGCAACGGTAATGGTCATTTATGATGCAGAACGGTTTGGGCTTTCACAGTTGCATCAGTTACGCGGAAGAGTTGGGCGGGGGAGTGATCAGTCCTTTTGCATACTGCTGGCTGATCCGAAAACGGAAGTCGGCAAAGAACGGATGAAAATAATGACCGAGACAAACGATGGTTTTGCCCTTTCCGAAAAAGATTTGGAACTTCGTGGCCCCGGGGACTTCTTCGGTAAAAAACAAAGCGGCCTTCCCGAGTTCAAGGTAGCCGACATGGTCCATGATTATAGGACCCTGGAAGTGGCAAGGACGGATGCAGCAAAATTGATTGCCTCCCAAAGCTTTTGGCATTCCCCGGAGTATACTCCGCTTCGGAACTATTTAGAGGGGACGGGCGTATTCACGGGAGAAAAGCTAGACTGAACTGAATGAAAAACCAATAGCAGATTGTGAGATTTTACGCAATATCTTGCAATCTGTTTTTAAAATATATATACTACTATTAGTACCTAGTCATAATACTACGGATGGTGACCTTCAAATGCGAAGAAATAAGAAGGAACGCCAGCAATTATTAATCGAAACGATTAAACAGAATCCTTTTGTAACGGATGAGGAGCTGGCTGAAAAATATTCGGTGAGCGTCCAGACCATTAGGCTTGACCGTCTTGAATTATCGATACCGGAACTGCGTGAGCGTATTAAAAGCGTTGCCGAGAAAAAATTCAGTGACGAAATCAGGGCATTGCCTTTGGATGAGATCATCGGGGAAGTAATTGACCTTAATTTAGATGATAATGCAATTTCGATTTTGGATATAAATAAAGAGCATGTCTTTAAGCGGAATGGAATTGCAAGGGGACATCACCTTTTTGCCCAAGCGAATTCATTGGCTGTAGCAGTCATAAATGATGAACTGGCATTAACTGCAAAAGCATCCATTTTATTTACTCGTTCTGTAAAGGAAAATGAAAGAGTGGTAGCTAAAGCGAGGGTTAAAAGCGTGGACCACACCAACGATCGTTCCGTGGTGGAAGTCAGAAGCTACGTGGGTAATGAACTGGTTTTTAAAGGCGAGTTCGAAATGTATCGCTCTTAACTTTCTAGTAAAGGATGAAAGAAAATGAAGATTACGATAGATGCCATGGGTGGCGATAATGCTCCCGAGGCACAGGTTTTGGGAGCGATGAAAGCTGTCGAGAATTTTTCCGATGTGGAAATCACCTTGATAGGCAATCAAGCTGAAATTAACCAATACTTAGCGAAACATGACCGTATAAGGGTTATACATACTGATGAAAAAATATTGAGTACCGATGAACCGGTTCGTGCGGTCCGGCGCAAGAAAAGCGCCTCGATGGTGTTGGCAGCACAGCAAGTGGCTGACGGAGAAGCCGATGCATGTATTTCTTCCGGCAATACAGGGGCGCTAATGGCTGCGGGCTTGTTTGTGGTCGGAAGGATAGAAGGAATTGAACGTCCGGCATTGGCTCCCACCCTTCCGACAATCGATGGTAAAGGTTTTGTGCTACTGGATGTAGGTGCGAACTCCGATGCGAAACCGGAGCATCTCCTTCAATTCGCCATAATGGGGTCTGTTTATGCACAAAAAGTGCGGGGAATCGAAAAGCCCCGTGTCGGATTACTTAATATTGGCACAGAAGAAAAAAAAGGGAATGAACTGACAAAGCATGCCTTTACATTACTGCAGCAATCATCGGAGATATCCTTTATAGGTAACGTAGAGGCAAGGGACCTCCTGAACGGGCCGGCAGATGTTGTCGTAACGGACGGCTTCACGGGAAATATGGTATTAAAGACGCTTGAAGGTACTGCTATGGGCGTATTCAAAATGGTGAAAACGGCTTTGATGAGCAATCTCAAGAGTAAGTTGGCCGCAGCAATGGTAAAGCCTGAACTAAAAGGCATAAAAAATAAAATGGATTACTCGGAGTATGGCGGTGCCGGCCTATTCGGTTTGAAGGCCCCAGTCATTAAGGCTCATGGTTCTTCAGATGCGAATGCGGTCTATAATGCAATACGCCAGACTCGCGATATGGTTGGAAATGACGTCATATCGACAATTGCGGAGACGATAGAAAAACAATAATAAATCATAGAGGCAGGGGAGTAACAGATGGGTAAAATTGCTTTTGTCTTTCCAGGACAAGGTTCACAAACAATAGGAATGGGGCATGGCTTATTTCAGGAAAACGAGCGTGCTCAGCAAATTTTTCGAACAGCTGATGAAAAACTTGATTTTCCACTTTCCGAATTGATCTTTAATGGCACACAACAAGAATTAACGGTGACTTATAATGCACAGCCTGCTTTATTGACCACGAGTTATGCTTTTGTCAAGGAGTTGGAAGAAGCGGGGATCAAACCCGATTATACAGCCGGGCACAGTTTAGGTGAATATACGGCATTAGTGGCATCTGGTGCAATTTCTTTTGAGGATGCCGTATATACAGTGCGTAAGCGTGGTGAATTCATGGAAGCTGCGGTACCGAATGGTCAAGGCTCAATGGCTGCGATTTTGGGAATGGACCGGGAAGCTCTATCTGAAGTCACTTCTGAAATTACGGCCACAGGGGAATCCGTTCAATTGGCCAATATTAACTGTCCAGGGCAAATCGTCATTTCAGGCACCTCGGAAGGGGTTAAACTTGCGAGTGCAAAAGCTAAGGAAAATGGCGCTAAACGGGCTCTGCCTCTTGAAGTTAGTGGACCGTTCCATTCGGAATTGATGAAACCGGCAGCAGAAAAGTTACAGGGTGTCCTTGATGAAGTAAGCTTCAAACAGGCAGAAATTCCTGTTATTTCAAACGTAACGGCTAAGCCCATTACAGCACCTGCCGAAATAAAAGAAAAATTAATCGAACAACTGTATTCACCGGTCCTTTGGGAGGACAGTGTGAAAAATCTACTTGAATTGGGCGTGGATACGTTCATCGAGGTGGGCCCTGGGAAAGTATTGGGCGGATTGATTAAGAAAATTGATCGTTCCGTTCAAATTCACTCGGTATCCGATATAGATACTCTAACTAAAACAATTGAAACATTGAAGGGGGTACAAGCATGATCCTCGAAGGAAAAAAAGCACTTGTAACGGGAGCTTCACGAGGTATAGGCAGGGAAGTTGCATTAGAACTTGCCCGTCAGGGAGCAGATGTTGCCATCAACTATTCTGGCAGTGAAGCTAAAGCGAATGAAGTGGTTGACGAAATCAAGGCATTGGGCCGTAAAGCATTCGCCATACAATGCGATGTTGCAAATAGTGAATCGGTGACAAGCATGATCAAAGAGGTCGTCGAACAGTTTGGCAGAGTGGATATCCTGGTCAATAATGCTGGCATCACACGTGATAACCTATTGATGCGTATGAAAGAAGATGAATGGGATTCAGTGATCAATACGAATCTTAAAGGCGTGTTCCTATGCACCAAAGCGGTTACAAGGCAAATGATGAAACAGCGTAGCGGCAGGATCATCAATATGGCATCGATCGTCGGCGTCAGCGGAAATGCAGGGCAGGCTAATTATGTAGCGGCTAAAGCTGGTGTGATCGGCCTGACTAAAACCACGGCAAAGGAACTCGCTTCAAGAGGCATTACGGTCAATGCGATTGCCCCAGGTTTCATCTCAACGGATATGACGGGTGAATTGCCTGAAGACGTCCAAAAAGCCATGCTGGACCAAATTCCGCTTGCACGGTTCGGTGACCCTAAAGATATTGCTGCAGTGGCGTCTTTCCTCGCTTCTGATGCCAGCAAATATATGACTGGGCAAACTCTTCATGTAGATGGCGGCATGGTTATGTAAGTTTTCTTTGATTTTTTTCGAAATTAATTTATAATGTTTTGAGGGGAGGTGAACACATTGGCAGATGTATTAGAAAGAGTAACTAAAATCGTTGTAGATCGTTTGAACGTAGAAGAATCAGAGGTAAAACTTGAAGCTTCTTTCAAAGAAGATCTTGGTGCCGATTCCCTTGATGTAGTTGAACTAGTCATGGAATTCGAAGACGAGTTTGATATGGAAATTTCGGACGATGACGCTGAAAAAATCGCCACAGTAGGTGATGCTGTGAATTACATACAAAGCACTATGTAATGAATTGTCATTTGACTAAAAGCTCCGTTTTATAACGGGGCTTTCTCTTATTGCTTAAAGAAGTTTGATGCAGCGGCAGATAAGGAAATGAGCATGTACACGGTAAGTTCCGCCTGCATGGCAGTGGTCTTTTGCCTTTAGTTTTCTTTAAGCGGATAATAATGTATGATGGTACATAGGAAAGCTTGACAGGAATTCCTGCCAGGTTTCTTTTTATATATTGGAAAAATATGCTTTTTGAACCGTTGTGGAGGGTTTTGTGTGATGCGTAGGAACGGAAATAATCGTAAACCATCAATCAAGGATAATAAATTTAAACAGTTGCAAGAAAATCTGGGTTTTCATTTTAAAGATGAAAATCTATTAAAACAAGCTTTTACGCATTCATCTTATGTGAATGAGCATCGCCGTAAGCCTTATGAAGATAATGAAAGGCTTGAATTCTTAGGGGACGCTGTACTTGAATTGACCATCTCTAAATACTTATATCAAAAATATCCGATGATGAGCGAAGGTGAACTTACCAAACTAAGGGCAGCCATTGTGTGTGAGCCTTCACTTGTTGCTTTTGCAAATAGCCTTTCTTACGGGGAATATGTATTACTCGGAAAAGGGGAAGAAATGACAGGTGGAAGAGAACGCCCTGCCATGCTTGCGGATGTATTCGAAGCCTACATTGGTGCTTTGTACCTTGATCAAGGATTAGAGCCGGTTGTGCAGTTTTTGACGAATGTCGTGTTTCCGAAGATAGACGAGGGTGCTTTTTCTCATGTGATGGATTATAAGAGCCAGCTTCAGGAGCTGATCCAGCGGGATGCCATCGGTGTCCTGCAATATAAGATCTTGCAGGAAAAAGGACCGGCTCATAATCGGGAGTTTGTTTCGACCGTCTCCCTTAATGGGGAAGAACTGGGCTCTGGAATAGGAAAGTCCAAAAAAGAAGCGGAGCAGCATGCTGCCGAGCATGCATTGGTCGTTTTAAAAGATAAAAAATCAACAAGATAGTTTAACAGTAGAGGGGGAAAGGTCATGTTCCTCAAACGTTTGGACGTTGTAGGATTTAAATCTTTCGCAGAGAAAATTTCGATTGATTTTGTACCTGGTGTCACGGCAGTGGTTGGACCAAACGGAAGCGGTAAAAGTAATGTGACCGATGCAGTCCGATGGGTACTTGGAGAGCAGTCTGCGAAATCACTGCGTGGAGCAAAAATGGAAGATATCATCTTTTCGGGAAGTGACACGAGGAAAGCGTTGAATTTTGCGGAAGTATCATTGACCCTTGATAACGAGACCAATTCCCTACCGATCGACTTTCATGAAGTCAGTGTGACAAGGCGTGTATATCGATCGGGAGAAAGTGAATTTTTCATTAATAATCAAGGTTGCCGTCTGAAAGACATCATAGACCTTTTCATGGATTCTGGTCTGGGGAGAGAAGCATTTTCCATCATCAGCCAAGGGAAAGTGGAAGAAATCCTAAGCAGTAAGGCTGAAGAAAGACGAGTGATCTTTGAAGAGGCAGCCGGTGTCCTGAAGTATAAAACTAGAAAACGAAAAGCGGAATCGAAGCTGACGGAAACACAGGATAACTTAAACCGTGTCCATGATATCCTCCATGAATTGGAGGGGCAGGTGGAGCCGTTAAAAATTCAGTCTTCCCTCGCCAAGGAATTTTTGGCGAAGAAAGAAGAGCTTGAGCAAATAGAAGTGGCTTTAACCGTTTTTGAAATAGAAGAGCTTTATGAAAAATGGGAAAAACTGTCACGAGAACTTGAAAAACATAATGAAATGGAACAGCAAATGGCTGGACAGCTTCATGACAGGGAAGCGCATCTCAAAAAACAAAGGGATAGTCTCGCGACGCTTGAGACATCGATCAATGGACTTCAGGAAATTCTCCTGAATGCCAGCGAAGAACTTGAAAAGCTTGAAGGCCGTAAAGAGGTTTTGAAAGAACGGAAAAAAAATGCTGCCCAAAACAAGTCACAGCTAGAAAAGGCGATTGTGGAGGGTGAGGCTGCCGTCGAGCGTTTGGCTTTGCAAAAGGAAAGAGAAACGGAAATCCTGAATGCACTGAACTTGGAAGTGAAGGGGATTTCTGAAACCTTACATGAAAAACAAAAAAGCCTAGGCCTTTTCAATAGTGATATTGAAGCGATGATCGAAGCAAAAAAGAGTGACTATATCGAGTGGTTGAACAAGCAGGCATCGGCTAAAAACGAAAAACAATACCTACTCCAGCAATTAACGCAGCAGGAACATAAAAATGCTAAACTTGATATGGAAAATGAAAAGTTCTTAACCGAAAGAATGGATATCACTGCTAAAAAAATGGAATATTCACAGCTGATGGAAAATATGACCAAGCAGCTTGAAGAGCATGTCACTTATTTCCGAAATCAGCAGAATAAATTGAATGCTGCAAAAGATACGTATCAAAAACAAGAAACCACCCTTTATAAGGCCTATCAATTTCTTCAACAGGCAAAATCTCGTAAGGAACTTCTTGAAGAAATGGAAGATGATTATGCTGGCTTTTTTCAGGGTGTAAAAGAGGTTTTGAAAGCGAAAGAAACCCTTCGAGGCATTGAAGGGGCAGTTGCGGAATTGATAAAGGTTCCAAAGGAATATGAAACGGCCATCGAAACGGCTCTGGGCGGAGCGATGCAGCATGTTGTCGTGGAACGCGAAGAGCATGCACGGGAAGCCATTTCCTTCTTGAAGAAAAATAGGTATGGGCGTGCGACGTTCTTGCCTTTATCAGTCATAAAGGCAAGAGAGATATCAGCTAACCAACTATCGATGCTGAAGAGTCATTCAGCTTTTGTGGGGACGGGTTCCTCATTGATCCAATATGATGATAGGCATGCAGCGATTGCTGAAAACCTATTAGGAACCGTGATGATCACAACTGATTTAAAAGGTGCAAATGACCTGGCGAAAATGATGCAGCACCGTTTCCGCTTCGTAACACTTGAAGGGGATATCGTCAATCCAGGTGGTTCAATGACTGGTGGAGCCTTAAAGCAAAAAACGACCTCCCTGCTTTCAAGGAAAACGGAATTGGAAGAGCTCCATCAAAAACTTGCTGCCATGGAAGCTAAAACGAATCAGCTAGAAAAGCAAGTCAAACAGCTCAAAGTGGATTTGGGTGTTCAAGAGCAAACGCTTGAACAAACCAGAAAAACAGGAGAGAGACTTCGATTACAAGAACAAACCCTTAAGGGCGAACTCCGTGAAGTGGAACTGCAGGAAAGAAATGTGAATGAACGGCTGCATCTTTATGATTTGGATAAAAATTCATATTTGGAAGAACAACAGCAAAAAACAGCAAGACTTGAAGAGCTGGAAGAACTTTTGGAATCGTGTAAAACTGAGATTGAAGGGCTGGACCGGTTGATTTCCGAAATGACCGAACAAAAGCAATCTCAACAATCCTCAAAAGAGAGCCTTGCTGAAGAAACGAATGAACTGAGGGTAATGCTTGCCTCTAAGCGCGGCCAGCTGCAAAACCAAAAAGAGAAGATGGAACGCATTGAATCGGATCTTTCAAAGGAAACAAGCAGGCTTGCCGAAAACAAAGATGATTTAGGGCTCCTGACCAATGAAATGACAGACAGTTCAAGCGGGGAAGAGTCCCTGGAAGATATGGCTCAGCAGAAATTGCTCGATAAAAATGGAGCAATTGAAGGAATCGCCATAAAAAAACAGGAAAAAAACGAGCTTCTAACGGAAGTTGAAACGCTTGAACTGTCCTTGAAAGAAGAAAATCGACTTTATAGAGGCATTGTCGAAGTGATAAAGGATGAAGAAGTGAAATTAACTCGTCTGGATGTCGAACTGGAAAATCGCCTCGACCACTTGAGAGAAGAATATACCCTTTCCTTTGAAGGTGCTAAAGAACAGTATCCATTGATGATGCCTGCAGAAGAGGCTCAAAAAAGGGTGAAGCTCATCAAGCTTGCAATCGAGGAACTGGGGACGGTGAATCTAGGTGCAATTGATGAATACGCACGTGTAGCTGAACGCTATGAATTCCTTCTTAGTCAAAAGGAAGACCTTCAACAGGCGAAAGATACATTATTCCAAGTCATCGATGAAATGGATGATGAAATGAAGCGGCGCTTTGCGGATACCTTCTATTCGATCCGTGAAGAATTCGAACAAGTCTTCAAAGCTTTATTCGGCGGAGGCAGAGCGGAGCTGAAGCTGACAAATCCGGATGATTTACTAAATACAGGAGTAGATATCATTGCACAGCCTCCTGGGAAAAAACTGCAAAATTTGAGCCTCTTATCCGGGGGAGAACGAGCATTGACAGCCATAGCCCTTTTATTCTCCATTCTAAAAGTGCGTCCGGTGCCTTTCTGTATCCTTGATGAAGTCGAGGCAGCGCTTGATGAGGCGAATGTCGTCCGGTTCAGTCAATTTTTAAGGAAGTTCAGCAGGGAAACACAGTTCATCGTGATTACTCACCGCAAAGGCACGATGGAAGAGGCGGATGTCCTATATGGCATTACGATGCAGGAGTCAGGCGTCTCCAAACTTGTTTCAGTCCGGATGGAAGAATCAGAAAACTTTATTGAAGTTTAAAATTCATGAATTAGAGGAAGTGGGACAATGAGTTTTTTCAAAAAGCTAAAAGAGAAATTTACGACCCAGGAAGAAAAAGAAAAATCAGTTGAAGCAGAAGTATCCATAGGGGAAAAATTCAAGCAAGGTTTGACAAAGACGAGGAATTCCTTTACTGGAAGGGTTAATGAACTTGTTGCCCGTTACCGGAAAGTGGATGAGGACTTTTTTGAAGAACTTGAAGAAATCCTGATACAGGCTGATGTGGGCTTTGATACTGTGATGGAACTGATTGATCAATTAAAAATGGAAGTCAAGCTTCGCAATATCTCTGATACGAGGGAAGTGCAGTCCGTTATTTCCGAAAAGCTTGTTGAAATCTACCAAGGTGATGAAGAAGCGACTTCAAGCCTGAATATACAAGAAGAAGGTTTGACGGTCATTTTGTTTGTAGGGGTTAATGGGGTAGGTAAAACGACGACCATTGGTAAACTTGCCCATAAATTCAAAACGGCAGGTAAATCTGTCGTATTGGCTGCCGGGGATACCTTCCGTGCCGGTGCAATCGAACAGCTTGAGGTTTGGGGAGAGCGTGTCGGTGTCAGTGTAATCAAACAGGGTGAAGGCTCTGATCCTGCAGCGGTCATGTTCGATGCCATTCAGGCCGCCAAGGCACGAAAAGCGGATATACTGATCTGCGACACGGCTGGTCGCTTACAGAATAAAGTGAATTTAATGAAGGAATTGGAAAAGGTGAAACGTGTAATTGAACGTGAAGTACCAGGTGCACCACACGAGGTGTTGCTTGCCCTTGATGCTACAACTGGGCAAAATGCCCTTATTCAGGCCAAGACATTCAAGGAAGCGACCAATGTTTCCGGTATTGTTTTAACAAAGCTTGATGGCACCGCAAAAGGTGGAATTGTTTTGGCAATTCGCAATGAATTGGCCATTCCCGTTAAATTTGTCGGGCTAGGTGAAAAAATGGACGATCTACAGGAATTCGATGCTGAGAAATATGTTTATGGCCTTTTTGCTGATATCATCGATAAAGAAGAGATTTAGAAAAATTGTAAGCCAGAAGAGATATTTCTCTTCTGG
Organism: Bacillus sp. B4EP4a; assembly: GCF_006680105.1. Classification (NCBI taxonomy): domain Bacteria; kingdom Bacillati; phylum Bacillota; class Bacilli; order Caryophanales; family Bacillaceae; genus Bacillus; species Bacillus sp. B4EP4a. Next base: position 133,181 of record NZ_VHIK01000003.1, on the reverse strand, counting down.
TTTTTTGTTCACAGTGGTTATTTGGAGTAGCAATTGCATAAAGGTCTAAAAAAAAGGATGAAAAAAGAAAAAATAATGCTTTGCAAACAAGTGGTAAGGAGTTTAACTTGACATCAAATAAACTAGGCTTTACAATATAAACTTGTAAAGGGTTTTCACTTAACAGCAGGGAGGCTTGCTAAGATGCTTGAAAAGACAACGCGGATTAATTATTTGTATGACTTTTACCAATCGTTGTTAACAGAGAAGCAGCAGAGCTACATGTCCCTCTACTATCTGGATGATTACTCTCTTGGCGAGATTGCCGAAGAATACGAAGTCAGTAGGCAGGCAGTCTATGATAATATAAAAAGAACGGAAGCGATGCTTGAGGAATATGAAGCAAAGCTTTTGTTATTTCAAAAATTTCAAGAGCGTAACCAGTGGATTGCGAATATGAAGGGACTCATAGAAAAGGATTCCTTTTCAAAAGAGGAGCTGCTTGACGCAATCACAACGCTTGAGAAGTTGGATTAGGAGGCGGCAATATGGCATTTGAAGGATTGGCCGACCGACTGCAGAGCACGATGCAAAAAATCCGCGGAAAAGGGAAGGTCAACGAAGCGGACGTAAAAGAAATGATGCGTGAAGTTCGATTGGCCCTGCTGGAAGCGGATGTTAACTTTAAAGTCGTGAAGGATTTTGTAAAACGTGTCAGTGAACGTTCGGTAGGTCAGGAAGTGCTGAAAAGCTTAACCCCCGGTCAACAGGTAATTAAAGTAGTTAAGGAAGAATTGACGGAGCTGATGGGCGGCGAACAAAGCAAGATTGCCGTTGCCTCGAAACCACCGACTGTCATTATGATGGTAGGGCTTCAGGGTGCTGGTAAAACGACGACCACCGGAAAGCTTGCCAATCTTCTTAGAAAAAAATACAACCGCAAGCCATTGCTCGTTGCGGCTGATATTTACCGTCCGGCGGCGATTAAGCAGCTTGAAACACTTGGCAAACAATTAAGCATGCCTGTTTTCTCCCTTGGGGACCAGGTCAGCCCTGTTGAAATTGCCAAACAGGCAATTGAAAAAGCTAAGGAAGAACATCATGATTATGTGTTGATTGATACCGCAGGCCGCCTTCATGTTGATGAAAACTTGATGGGCGAACTGAAGGATATCAAAGAGTTGACAAAACCTGATGAAATCTTCCTGGTTGTCGATGCGATGACAGGTCAGGATGCGGTCAATGTTGCCCAAAGCTTCAATGAACAGCTAGGCCTGACTGGAGTCGTCTTAACGAAACTTGATGGGGATACACGTGGTGGTGCGGCACTTTCAATTCGTTCAGTCACCGACACGCCGATTAAATTCGTCGGTATGGGGGAAAAATTGGATGCACTTGAAGCGTTCCATCCAGAACGGATGGCGTCAAGGATTCTCGGCATGGGTGATGTATTGACCCTTATCGAAAAAGCACAGGCCAATGTAGATGAAGAAAAAGCGAAAGAATTAGAGAAAAAGATGCGTACAGCCACTTTTACCTTTGATGATTTCCTTGATCAGCTTGGTCAGGTGCGGAATATGGGACCGCTTGATGATATTCTGAAAATGATTCCCGGTGCGAATAAAATGAAAGGGATGGACAACCTTCAGATCGATGAGAAACAGATCGGTCATGTGGAAGCTATCATCCGTTCAATGACTACGCATGAAAAGGAACATCCGGAAACCATGAATGCATCCCGCAAGAAACGGATTGCCAAGGGAAGTGGCAGATCGATTCAAGAAGTGAACCGTCTACTGAAGCAATTCGAAGAAATGAAAAAGATGATGAAACAGGTTACGAACATGCAAAAAGGAAAGAAAAAGGGATTCAAATTCCCGTTCATGTAAGGTTTATTTTAGGTCGAAACTGAAGCGAAATACAGGTCGAAGCCATGTATTTCAACACTTTTTTCACCTGTTAAGAAAAAAACCTTTACAAACATGCAAGACATTTGATATTATACTATCTTGTGTGAAACTATTCGGAGGTGCTTATTTAAAATGGCAGTAAAAATTCGCTTAAAACGTATGGGAGCTAAAAAATCTCCTTTCTATCGTATTGTAGTTGCAGATTCTCGTTCACCACGTGACGGACGTTACATTGAAGTGGTAGGAACTTATAACCCGGTGACTCAACCAGCTAAAGTTGAAATCAACGAAGAGCTTGCTCTTAAATGGTTACAAGATGGAGCTAAACCATCTGATACAGTTCGTAACTTATTCTCTACACAAGGCATCATGGAAAAATTCCATGTTGCAAAAAACAGCAAGTAATCGACGGTAGTTGATGAAAGCACTGATTGAAACGATTGTTTCAGCACTTGTGGATTATCCGGAAGAGGTCATCGTGACCTCCAAGGAAGAATCCGACCGGATTGTTTATATCCTCTCCGTTCATAAAGAGGACATGGGCAAGGTGATCGGTAAACAAGGGCGTGTTGCTAAGGCGATTCGGACTGTGGTATATGCAGCAGGATCTTCACAGCAGAAGAAAATCTATTTGGAGATTTCCGAATAAGGAGGGTTAATACCCCTCCTTTTTTTGTACTTCAAGAAGGTGAAATTCCGACTGGGATCCTAATTGAATAGACCAGGACTTTAAACTTTACGCCTTTTTAAGACGCATCTTTTACCGATTTACGTTATACTTAAGAGAATGACCCCCATTTCAAAAAGATTACCCCATCATACATATTTTTTGAATGAAATAAGAAATCATAGATAATAGGAGGTGCTGGAATGAAAATTCTCCAAAATGTAATCGTTAACCAAGTATTAACGGAATCCAGCAAGAATCAGCTCCTCGAGAAATACAAGTCAAAACGCCTTCAGCTTCAAAAAGAGAGTGAACAGCTTCGCTTTGAACTGAAAAAACTTGAAAAAACAAGAACTCTCCAACCTGCTAGTCTCCGTGCTCATTTTGAAAAAGAAATAAACCAGAGGCAAGAAAAAATTAAACTGCTTGAATTTCAAATGGAGCAGTTGGAGATCCTTCCCGCAGGTAGTGAATTGAAGGAACGAGAAGTTCAAAGTATCATTGATGTGGAAATTGGGGCAGATTGGGACGAAATTATGGCAACGAAGACCATTGTCATTAAAGATGGAATCGTCTCGGAAATTCGTTAGAGGTGAAAGAATGGAAAAATGGTTTAATGTAGGTAAAATTGTCAACACACATGGCCTTTTAGGAGAAGTCCGTGTTATTTCTTCAACAGACTTTCCGGAAAAACGATACAAAGTGGGAAATACTCTGTATTTGTTTAGGAACACGGAGAAAAAACCTTTGCCGCTTATCATCAGGTCGCATCGCACCCATAAAAACTTTAACCTGTTGACGTTCGAGAACTATTATAACGTCGGACAGGTCGAGGCTTTTAAAAACGGGGTCCTGAAAGTCAAGGAAGCGCAGCTTGGTAAATTGGACGAAGGTGAGTTCTACTTCCATGAAATCATTGGCTGTTCGGTATTTACGGATGAAGGCATGGAAGTTGGGGAAATCATTGAGGTTCTTACGCCTGGTGCCAATGATGTTTGGGTCATTAAGAAAGCTGGCAGTAAGGACATCCTGATCCCATATATTGATCAAATTGTAAAAGAAGTGGATATTTCCGCTAAAAAGGTCATCATTACACCGATGGAAGGACTTTTGGACTGATGAAAATCGATGTGCTTTCGCTTTTTCCAGAAATGTTCGAAGGGGTATTTGGTTCGTCAATCTTAAAAAAGGCTGCGGAAAAGCAGGCTGTCAGCTACAAGGTGACCAACTTTCGAGATTATGCAGATAATAAACATTCGACGGTAGACGATTATCCGTATGGCGGCGGTGCCGGAATGGTATTGAAGGCACAACCGATCTTTGATGCTGTGGAAGCTCTAAAAGGGCAAGGTGAGCTAACCCCAAGGGTAGTCCTGCTTTGTCCCCAGGGAGAGCGTTACACGCAGAAAAAAGCCGAAGAGTTTGCTGAAGAGGAACATCTCATTTTCATTTGCGGGCATTATGAAGGCTATGATGAGCGCATCCGGGAGCATGTCGTCACTGATGAAATATCGATTGGTGACTTTGTGCTTACAGGTGGGGAATTGGGTGCAATGGTCATAATTGACAGCATTGTGCGCTTGCTGCCTGGCGTTCTTGGAAATGTTGACTCCCCGATTCTTGATTCCTATTCTTCTGGTTTGTTAGAGCATCCCCATTATACTAGACCTGCAGATTTCCGGGGGATGAAAGTTCCCGATCCGCTAATATCCGGGAATCATAAAAAAATCGATGAATGGCGGATGAAGGAATCTCTGCGCAGAACTTGGATTCGACGTCCGGATTTGCTCGATAGTTATGAACTATCGGAAGTTGAAAAAAAATTATTATCCGAGATTAAAAAAGAAGACTGATGTCTATTGCATCGACGTTTATAGTGTGATAGGATATAACTTGTGACTTGGGCAAAATGCTCAGTCTTATAACGATGTTCCGCTGCAAACAATAAGTATTTGCAAGAGCGTCCAGGAGGAGTTGAAATCGATGCAAAATCTTATTAACGAAATCACAAAAGAACAACTTCGCTCAGATCTTCCATCATTCAGACCTGGTGACACAGTACGTGTACACGTAAAGGTTATTGAAGGAACTCGCGAACGTATCCAGTTGTTTGAAGGCGTTGTAATCAAACGTCGTGGCGGCGGAGTTAGTGAAACTTTCACAGTACGTAAGATCTCTTACGGCGTTGGAGTAGAACGTGCTTTCCCTGTTCACACACCAAAAATTGCGAAACTAGAAGTTATCCGTCACGGTAAAGTACGTCGTGCGAAACTTTATTACCTACGCGAACTTCGTGGTAAAAAAGCACGTATTAAAGAAATTCGTCGTTAATCCTTCGAATATCTTCATGCGGGTTTACCATGATCCACATAAGGTGAATAACCAAACAGTATCATGCAAAAAAAGGGAGCTTGTTAATCAGGCTCCCTTTTTGCACTTTAAGAAACGATGAATACACATACGGTGAAAACTATATAGAATCCTGCTCGCTATAGCGTCCGCAACATGTTAAAATAATTGTTGATATGCTTCAAAAAGGGTGGGTAAGGATGGCGAAAAAGAAAAATGAATTGTGGGAATGGACGAAGGCGGTCATAATCGCGGTTATAGCGGCGACGCTGATTCGTTATTTCCTCCTGGCTCCTATTGTTGTGGACGGTAATTCCATGATGTCGACATTAAAGGATACGGACCGCATGATCGTTAATAAAATCTCCTATTCGATTGGCGAACCGAAAAGATTCGACATTATCGTTTTCGAAGCTCCTGAAGGCAAAGATTACATAAAACGGGTCATCGGATTGCCAGGGGAAAAAGTGGAATATAGAGATGATACTCTTTACGTGAATGGAAAAGCTTATGATGAGCCATACTTGGATGAATATAAAGAACAATTGATTGATGGCGGGGATTTGACGGAGCCTTTTACATTAAGTGATGTCATAGAACAAGGAACGGTACCTGAGGACACTCTATTTGTCCTAGGGGATAATCGTCGTTTTAGTAAGGATAGCCGCCATATTGGCGTAGGTGTCGTTCCTTACAATAAAGTGTTAGGAAAAACTAAATTAGTTTATTGGCCGATTGAAGACTTTCGATTGGCGGAATAGTAGGAAGGTGGATTCCATTGACAATACAGTGGTTCCCTGGCCATATGGCCAAAGCAAGACGGGAAGTAACAGAGAAATTAAAACTGATCGACATCATCTTTGAACTTGTGGATGCCCGGATTCCGGCATCTTCACGAAATCCGATGATCGATGAAATCATTCAGCATAAACCGAGGGTTATCCTATTGAATAAAGCTGATATGGCAGATCCGGTAAAAACTAATTTGTGGCTTGAGCATTATAAATCGCAGGGGAAAACGGCGATTGCCATTAATTCGCAGGCAGGAAACGGTTTAAACCAGATTACAGCTGCTGCCAAAAAACTTTTAAAAGAGAAGTATGAGCGGATGGAATCAAGAGGAATAAAGCCGAGAGCGATCCGTGCCATGATAGTCGGCATTCCGAACGTAGGGAAATCGACATTAATCAATCGACTTGCCAAAAAGAACATTGCCAAAACAGGGAATACTCCTGGCGTCACGAAAGCGCAGCAATGGATAAAAGTTGGTAAGGAATTGGAATTGCTGGATACGCCGGGGATTCTCTGGCCGAAATTCGAGGATCAAGAAGTTGGTTTGAAGCTGGCATTGACAGGTGCGATCAAGGATACGATTTTAAACTTGCACGAAGTCTCTTTATACGGTCTTCGCTTTTTGGAAAAAGAATATCCGGATAGAATGAAATCCCGTTATAACCTGGATGTAATTCCGCAGGAAACGCTCGAATTGTTCGATGCTGTCGGAAAGTTCAGGGGCTGTTTGGCATCTGGGGGCTTCATCGATTATGATAAAACCGCAGAGTTGGTCGTACGTGAAATCCGTTCAGAAAAGATGGGCCCGCTTACGTTTGAGGTCCCATTGGATTATGAAGAGGTTGATATCCCCGATTAACATGAAGTGATACGGAGCTGGAGTTGGATGTCGAAAAGATATTTCTTTTTGATGTCTCTTTTCCGCTCCGTATTTTTCTGAACTGAAAAAAGGAAGCAAGACTGCCGATAATTAATATGATGGGTGATAAAAGATGATAACTGCAATGAGCATTAAGGAAATCTCCTCAAAGTTAATGACAATAAGAGAGCCCGAAGATTCATTTTTACAAGAATGCCGGGAGGACGGAAGAAAGGGAGTAACCGACTTAGTAAGCAAATGGCAAAGAGCTTATGAAAAAGAACAACATCTAAGGGATGCTTTCACGGAAATGACAGAGTTTGAACGGCAATTGCGAAAACAGGGGTTTTCCATTTTGGCTGGTATCGATGAAGTGGGAAGAGGACCGCTCGCAGGACCAGTTGTGACGAGTGCAGTCATCTTGCCTGAATCTTTTTATTTGCCGGGTCTTAATGATTCTAAAAAAATTCCAGAGTCAAAAAGGGAACGGTTTTATGAGATGATTTTTAAGGAAGCACTATCAATAGGTGTGGGTGTTGTACATAGCGAAGTTATTGATGAAATCAATATATACCAAGCCACGAAAAAGGCGATGGTAGCCGCAGTGAACGATTTGACAGAACTTCCTGATCATTTGTTGATTGATGCGATGGAACTGGATGTGCCGATTCCGCAGCTTTCACTCATAAAGGGGGACGCAAGAAGCATTAGCATCTCTGCGGCCTCTATAATAGCGAAAGTGACCCGTGATAGGATGATGAAGGAATATGGTGAAAAATATCCGCAATATGGGTTCGAAAAGCACATGGGTTACGGGACGAGCCAACATTTAGAAGCACTCGGCACGCACGGGCTTACACCTTGGCATAGAAGAAGTTTTGCACCAGTTAAGGAAATCGCTGCACGAACGAAGGGCTAAGGGGGGATGAGTGGTGCAATCCATAACAAGCGGCAAACCCGTTTCTTCACCCATTGAAGTAAAAGGATTTGTGAGTTTGAAAAACGGGCAAATCCTTATCGGGAAGGTGAATAAGGTTTTTCCTGACCAAACAGCCGAGGTACAGATTGGCCATCAAAAAATGATTGCCAATCTCGAAATCCCGCTACGGTCAGGAGAAATGTACTGGTTTCAAGTGAGGCACCCAATAGAAGGGGGTGTCGTGTTAAAAGCTTTAGATTCCCCCGATTTGAACGTTTCCGGCTTAAAGGGAACGGCTGCGCAATTGATCGCTCATCTCGGCATGACGCCTGAACCGGCCGCTACGAAACTTGCCGAATACCTCCTGACAAATCGGCTTCCGATAACTAAGGAAACCTTTCAGTCCGCTTTGCAATGGTTAAAAGCTGCTGAAGCTGCAGAAGCTGGTCTACCTGTAATAAAATCGATGTTCATTCAGCAACTGCCATTTGTAAAAGATGTATTTGATGCATTATTTACACAGTACAAAGGTGAACCTTTCCACAAACTACTCAGTGTCTTCAAGCAACAGCTGCAAGATGTCGGGGCAGTAACGAGGACGGCCGTCAAGCTTATGGATGTATTGGACTCTTTACATGTTGTTAAACAGAACCAGCTTCAACAAAATGGTTTGCAAAACCTAGTGGCCACTTGGCTGGATCCCGATTCAACGCCAGAAATGAAATCCGGAGCATTTTCCCTGCTTCAAAAGACGGGTTTAATTCCAAAGGGAATTACAGAATCTGTCTTTCTGGAAAGCTTAATGGATGGAGCTGAGGCGAGGTCCGGTATGGCCAAGATTTCAGTGATTGATAAATTACACCAAGGATTGCAGTTGCTATCCGGGGCAAAAAGCGGTGCATTTGCAAAAGTTGAAGAGATCGAACCGACCATTAATCGCATATTTAACGGTCATGATCACCTGCCAGCTGATATCCACTCGATACAGAGAAAAAACATTTCTGCAGAAAAACTTTCCCCTCTTGCCTTTCATTTACTCCAAAGTGCTTTTACCGAAGCAACAGCTAAAAAGGCAATAGGCGAAAAAAAAGAAGTGAATGACCTTATAGGCTACTTGAATATGGATACAGAGCAAATAGAGGAGTCGAAGGGTATGGTGGCTGAATTACTGTTTCAGTCGCTTAATAAGCTTCCTGAAGCCCGATACGTTAGGATTAATGAGAAGCTTGTCCTTTCACATGTACTGGAAGCCGAGTTTCAAAAAAACGATTTCACCAATGGGCCTTCCGTTGCACACCAACTAAAAGAAATGACCAAGGTCCTTGGCCTTCAGCTGGAACATGCACTCATTAATCTTTCTGGAGATGATATGAAGGAGATCCCGAATGATTTAGAGACACTTAAACCGCTGCTGCTTAAATTGCTGAATGAGCAAATTCCGGCATCTATCAAGGAAATGGCAGAACAAATCCTAAACCGGATTACTGCGCAACAGATCCTTTCACAGGAAAATGGGCCGATTCAGAATTTGCTCCTGACACTTCCACTCAATTTGGGATCGATTCAAACGGACCTAACTTTACAATGGAGCGGAAGGAAAACAAAAGATGGCAAAATAGACCCGGATTACTGCCGAGTCCTATTTTATTTAGAATTGGAACGTCTTAAAGAAACGGTCATCGACATGCAGGTTCAAAACCGAATCATAAAAGTGACGGTCATCAATGGGCATGGTGCGGTCCTTGAAGGGGCAGCCGGTCAATATCTTGACATCCTAAGAGAGAATCTCGGAAAAATGGATTACAGATTATCAGGGGTTTCATTTGTAAAACCCGTGAATGAAAAAGAGCGGGACCTAAGGGTAAAACCGATTCCTTTTTCAGAAGCCGGTCCATATAGCGGAGTGGATATTCGAATATGATAAATGATCTACGAAAAGAAGCCATTGCCTTAAAGTATGATCAAAGAACATCCAAAGCGCCCGTCATATTGGCGAAGGGGAAAGGTAAAACGGCTGAAAAAATTCTGGAAAAGGCCATGAAACTGGATATACCGGTCCAGAGGGACGAATCGCTTGCTGCACTTTTAGGTCAATTTGATATAAATCAAACGATTCCCGAAGAATTATATGGAGCAGTTGCAGAGGTATTTGCATTCATTTATAAAGTTGACAAAGAAAAGAATCGGTAGGATCCTAGTTTTCCATGTGATTTCACCAAATGGAGTTCTGTTGGTTTATGTAGAATATTAGGGAAATCACTGGTGTATTTTCATTATATTAAAAAAATACTAAACTATTAACAAAAGGACAAGGCAATGGCTTTGTCCTTTTGCTTTTATTTAGGGTCAGTCAAAGGATAACCGTAATTTCTCATGAAAAGATCTCTGAGTCAATATGATGAAAAGGCTTTTATGATAGCGTTTTCACTAGATTTATAACAGTAATGACTTTTTTGTACAGAGTAAAAATAAATGATTTTAATAAGAAAAAAACCAACCGCAAAGAAGGTTTTTTCCATTTTACACAGGGGTATGGAAGTATATTATAATAATATTTTAAAAATTTTGTGAAAGAAAATTATGCACGAAGGAGAATTTTGTTGTAATATGATAGAGAAAACACGCATTAAATTCCGAAGTTGTTTTTTAGTAGATAAGGAGGATGGGAAATGAATATCCATGAGTATCAGGGGAAAGAGATATTGCGACAATACGGGGTATCCGTTCCAAATGGCCGGGTTGCCTTTACTGTTGATGAAGCAGTGGAAGCAGCGAAGGAGTTAGGTACGGAAGTTGTTGTCGTAAAAGCTCAAATTCATGCGGGCGGCCGCGGGAAAGCCGGCGGAGTCAAGGTAGCGAAGAATCTTGATGAAGCACGTACATATGCAGAAGAAATTCTTGGCAAGACGTTGGTGACCCATCAAACAGGACCTGCAGGCAAGGAAGTTAAGCGTTTACTTATTGAAGAGGGCTGCGACATTACGAAAGAGTATTATATCGGGCTGGTCCTTGACCGTGCTACGAACAGTGTCGTGTTGATGGCTTCTGAAGAAGGCGGAACGGAAATTGAGGAAGTGGCCGAAAAGACGCCAGAGAAAATTTTCAAAGAAGTAATCGATCCGGTTGTCGGCCTGACTGGCTTCCAAGCACGGAGAATTGCATTCAATATCAATATTCCGGCTTCACTTATAAATAAAGCTTCCAAGCTGATGGTTAACTTATATACTGCTTTCGTTGAAAAAGATTGCTCAATCGCAGAAATCAACCCATTAGTGGTTACGGGCGACGGCAATGTAATGGCACTTGATGCTAAATTGAATTTTGATGATAATGCGATTTACCGCCAAAAAGACATCGCGGAATTCCGTGATTTGGATGAAGAGGATGCAAAAGAGATTGAAGCATCCAAACATGGCCTTAGTTACATATCGCTTGACGGAAATATCGGATGCATGGTTAATGGTGCCGGGCTTGCTATGGCGACGATGGACATCATTAAACATTATATGGGAGATCCGGCTAACTTCCTTGACGTTGGTGGCGGCGCCACTGAGGAAAAAGTGAAAGAGGCTTTCAAAATCATCCTTTCCGATAAAAATGTTAAAGGCATCTTCGTTAATATCTTCGGAGGAATCATGAAATGTGACATCATCGCAACAGGCGTCGTGGCTGCTGCTAAAGAGCTTGGCCTGGATGTCCCTCTTGTTGTTCGTCTTGAAGGAACGAATGTGGACCTTGGCAAAAAGATTCTAAAAGAGTCAGGTTTAAATATTACGGCTGCTGAATCAATGGCTGATGGAGCACAAAAAATAGTATCACTTGTAGGATAATAGGCAGGGGGGAACATAATGAGCGTTTATATTAATAAAGATACGAAAGTGATCGTTCAGGGAATCACTGGTGCAACAGCATTATTTCATACAAAACAAATGTTGGAATACGGCACGAAAATCGTTGGAGGAGTCACTCCGGGTAAAGGTGGAACAGAGGCGGAAGGGGTACCTGTATTCAATACAGTTTCCGAAGCTGTCACTGAAACCGGAGCGAATGCTTCCGTTATCTATGTACCGGCGCCATTTGCTGCTGATGCAATTCTGGAAGCCGTAGACGCAGAACTTGATCTTGTCATTTGTATCACGGAACATATTCCTGTCCTGGATATGGTCAAGGTTAAGCGGTACATGGAAGGCAAAAAAACTCGCTTGATCGGACCGAACTGCCCAGGTGTCATTACTCCTGAAGAGTGTAAGATTGGTATCATGCCAGGATATATCCACAAAAAAGGCCATGTAGGTGTAGTTTCACGTTCTGGAACTTTAACGTACGAAGCTGTTCACCAATTATCGCAAGCAGGCATCGGGCAATCTTCGGCTGTCGGTATCGGTGGGGATCCAGTTAATGGAACGGATTTCATTGACGTATTGAAGGCATTCAATGATGATCCGGAAACACATGCTGTGATTATGATCGGGGAAATCGGCGGAACGGCAGAAGAAGAAGCAGCAATCTGGGTGAAGGAAAATATGACTAAGCCAGTTGTTGGTTTCATTGGTGGCCGTACGGCTCCTGCCGGTAAACGCATGGGACATGCTGGTGCCATTATCTCAGGAGGAAAAGGAACTGCTGACGAGAAAATCCGCGTTATGAACGAATGTGGAATTAAAGTTGCCGAAACTCCATCCGTAATGGGTGAAACATTGATTTCCGTCTTGAAAGAAAAAGAGATATACGAACCTTGTAAAACACATTAATTTAAGCTGGGCCGACCTTTTTTTGGGTCGGTCTTATTTTCCTCCAATTTCCTCGGGAGACACCTAGTACATCACTATCAACCTACCACTAAAAATATCCGATTAGGGGCGTTTCAAATTGAATAAAAAAGAAAAGTTAATCCATCTCCATCATTGCCGCGGGGCAGGATGGAAATCAATCCAAACAATCATGTCCAAAGACCCGTCATTATCTTCCCTGTTCACGACGGATTACGTTGAATGGGCAAAAATGCTCCCTATCCCTTCAAATAAGCTTAACCTCTTTTTCAAAGATTTACATTCACTCAATACCATCGATAAACTTAAAAATTACGAAGATAGCCAAATCCATTGTTTGACGATCTTCGATGATGAATATCCTTTTTTGCTGAAGCAAATATTCGATCCTCCGTGGGTTCTTTATTATAAAGGTGATAAGAAGCTTTTAACAAGGAAGAATACGCTAGGTGTTGTTGGAACACGTAAGCCAACCTCGTATGGTCTGGAGGCCTTAAAATCGATTCTATTACCGCTTGTAAAGAAAAAGTTCGTGATCATAAGCGGAGTGGCGGCTGGAATCGATGCAGAGTCACATAAGATCACATTAAGGGGAGGCGGAGATACGATTGGGGTTTTAGGAGGGGGGCTTATGCAAATATATCCGAAATTCAATGTTACCCTTGCTGAAGAAATCATCAATAAAGGCCTGCTTATATCTGAGACTCCACCGGAAATGAAGGCGGAACCTTGGATGTTTCCGCTTAGGAATCGAATCATCAGTGGATTATCACAGGGAGTATTCGTGGTCGAGGCAAAAGAAAGAAGCGGTTCCCTTATTACGGCACAAGCTGCTTTGGAACACGGCAGGGAGGTATTTGCGCTTCCTGGCAATGTTACGAGCCCTGAATCACTGGGGACCAATCAATTGATTTCCGATGGTGCCAAACTTGTTTTGAGTTACAGGCAGATCGAGGAAGAGTTTTGAACAATATAATATAGAAGATAGACGGAGAATCAAACGAGAAAAAAGAAAAAAAGGTGCTTTTTTAGAAGGATGGGTTGAATTATTAGACAAAAAGGTTGAAAATATTGTAAAACTGTTATAAGTTTTGCAAATGGCACCTCTTGTCAAAATACCTATTAATAAATGAATCAGCATGCTTTGAAAAGTAAAGAGGTGTTGACAAATGATTTTTGAATGATTAATAATAGTGAAGATTTATATTACCTCTTTGAGGAGGATTTATTGGATGTCAGAATACTTAGTGATTGTGGAATCGCCCGCAAAGGCGAAAACAATAGAACGTTACTTGGGAAAAAAATATAAAGTAAAGGCTTCCATGGGGCATGTTCGAGATTTGCCTAAAAGTCAAATGGGTGTCGATGTTGAACATGAATATGAACCTAAATATATAACTATCCGCGGCAAAGGCCCGGTTTTAAAAGAATTGAAAACCGCTGCGAAAAAAGCGAAAAAAATTTATCTCGCGGCTGACCCCGACAGGGAAGGGGAAGCCATTGCCTGGCATTTGGCTCACAGTCTTGATGTTGACGTTAACTCAGATTGCCGCGTGGTATTCAACGAGATCACGAAAGAGGCTATCAAAGAATCATTTAAATCGCCGAGGCCAATAAATATGAAATTGGTTGATGCCCAGCAGGCAAGAAGGATCTTGGATCGTTTAGTCGGATACAATATAAGCCCGCTTTTGTGGAAAAAGGTGAAAAAAGGCTTAAGCGCGGGACGGGTCCAATCGGTTGCTGTACGGATGATCATTGACCGGGAGAAGGAGATCAAAGATTTTATCCCGGAAGAGTATTGGACAATCAAGGCTGATTTTGTAAAAGGAAAAGAACAGTTTGAAGGTTCCTTCTTCAGCCTTGGTGGCGAGAAGAAGGAATTAAATACCGAAGAGGACGTCAAAAAAGTGCTCGCTTCTTTAAATGGCGGCGAATTTACGATAGGAGCTGTGGCTAAAAAGGAAAGAAGGCGCAATCCAGCTTCCCCTTTTACAACTTCTTCCCTGCAACAGGAAGCGGCACGTAAATTGAATTTCCGTGCAAAGAAAACCATGATGCTTGCTCAGCAGCTTTATGAAGGAATCGAGCTTGGCAAGGAAGGTACAGTCGGGTTAATCACTTATATGAGAACCGATTCAACCCGGATTTCCGATGTTGCGAAAGAGGAAGTCCATACCTTCATTCAAAATAATTATGGTAAAGATTATGTTCAGGTTGAACAGCGCAAGGAGAAAAAACAAACTAATGCCCAGGACGCCCATGAAGCAGTCAGGCCAACAAGCACATTACGTGAACCGGGTGTAGTCAAGGAGTTCTTATCCAGAGATCAATTCCGTCTTTATAAATTGATATGGGAACGATTCGTTTCTAGTCAAATGTCTTCGGCAGTCATGGATACGATGAGCATCGACCTGCATAACGAAGATGTCATCTTCAGGGCAAATGGTTCAAAAATTAAATTTCCGGGTTTCATGAAGGTATATGTTGAAGGGTCCGATGACTCGGTGGAAGAAAAGGAAAATGCACTTCCGGATGTGAAAAAAGGAGATCAATTCTTTTCAAAAGATATCGAGCCGAAGCAGCATTTCACACAGCCTCCGCCCCGATATACTGAAGCCCGTCTTGTCAAAACCCTAGAGGAACTGGGAATAGGCCGTCCTTCTACATATGCCCCTACCTTGGATACGATTCAAAAACGGGGCTATGTTACCTTGGATAATAAACGGTTCATCCCGACAGAGCTTGGTGAGATCGTTCTTGAATTGATACGCGAATTCTTCCCGGATATTCTTGATGCAGAGTTCACTGCCAAGATGGAACAGGAATTCGACAGCGTCGAGGAAGGCAGTATCGAATGGATAAAGGTCATTGATGAATTTTATAAAGAATTTGCAGTTCATCTGGCTAAAGCCGAAGTCGAGATGGAGAAAATTGAAATTAAAGATGAACCTGCTGGTGAAGATTGCGTGGAATGCGGACATGGGATGGTCTTTAAGATGGGGCGTTATGGAAAGTTCATGGCATGCAGTAATTTCCCGGATTGCCGTAACACAAAGCCAATCGTTAAAGAAATCGGTGTCAAATGCCCAAAATGTAAAGAAGGAAACATCATTGAAAGGAAAAGTAAAAAACGCCGCATATTTTACGGGTGTGATACCTACCCTGGATGTGACTTCATATCATGGGATAAACCACTGCCGCGGAGTTGTCCAAAATGTGAAGGTACACTTGTTGAGAAAAAACTCAAAAAAGGCGTCCAGGTCCAGTGTATGGATTGTGATTTCAAAGAAATGCCCCAAGCATAGAAAAGACCGTGAAATCGTTTACTTTCCCTGTGAATTATCGAAAAACCCTAAATATAAATTGACTCGGCTTCTGCCGGGTTTCTTTATGTTCAGGAAAGTATGATATCATGATAATATGTGGATTCGCTTCCAAGAAGAAAATGGATAAAGCTTGAAACTTTTTTATTTAGGCCATGTGATGTAAAATTCAGTGGACAAGTACATTCTTTTAAAGATATAATTCCTATTTGCGTCCGTTACCCTTTTTAAAAAGATGGATTGCAGGAAGAATGCCGGCTTTGTGGCATATGCTTTAAAATTATCGTTAGCAGGAATGAGTATTTCGGGTATAAATACATAGATATCGTTAAAAATGAAACTTTTATGAAAGCAGTTTTAATGATAAATGATCCTGTCTTATCATATCTATACATGGAGGTTCGAAAAATGAAAGAAACAAAAGTAAGTGTAATCGGTGCTGGGCTTGCTGGAAGTGAAGCGGCGTGGCAGTTAGCTAAAAGAGGAATTAAAGTCGATCTATATGAAATGCGCCCTGTAAAACAAACGCCAGCCCATCATACCGATAAATTCGCTGAACTTGTTTGTTCCAATTCACTTCGGGCAAATACTTTAACAAATGCAGTTGGTGTATTAAAAGAAGAAATGCGTATCCTGGATTCGGTCATCATGTCCGCAGCAGATGCTTGTGCTGTACCGGCTGGTGGTGCTTTAGCTGTTGATCGTCATGAATTTGCCGGTCTTGTTACGGAAAGGGTCAAAAATCATCCAAATGTGACTGTCATTAATGAAGAAGTGACGGAAATTCCGGAAGGTCCTACCGTCATTGCAACCGGTCCGCTTACAAGTCAGTCACTATCTGACAGCTTAAAGCAAATCATGGATGAAGAATACTTGTACTTTTATGATGCTGCCGCGCCAATTCTTGAAAAAGACAGCATCAACATGGATAAAGTATATTTGAAATCCCGTTATGATAAAGGGGAAGCAGCTTATTTGAACTGTCCGATGACGGAAGAAGAGTTTGACCGCTTTTATGAAGCATTGATCGCTGCTGAAACAGTACCACTTAAAGAATTCGAAAAGGAAATCTTTTTTGAAGGCTGCATGCCCATTGAAGTGATGGCATCACGTGGGAAGAAAACAATGTTATTTGGTCCATTGAAGCCAGTTGGCTTAGAAGATCCAAAAACGGGAAAACGTCCTTTTGCTGTAGTTCAATTGCGTCAAGATGATGCGGCAGGAACACTTTACAATATTGTTGGTTTTCAGACACATTTGAAATGGGGGCCGCAAAAAGAAGTATTGCAGCTTATACCTGGTTTGGAAAATGCGGAAATTGTGCGTTATGGAGTTATGCATCGAAACACATTCATAAACTCACCTAATGTATTGAAGCCTACGTATCAATTCAAGAATCGGGATGATTTATTCTTTGCCGGTCAGATGACTGGTGTCGAAGGGTATGTAGAATCTGCTGCATCAGGACTTGTTGCAGGTATCAATGCTGCAAGGATCGTCCAAGGATTGGAGCCTATCATATTCCCTGCGGAGACGACGATGGGCAGCATGGCAAGGTATATAACGTCGACGAATGGTAAGAGCTTCCAACCGATGAATGCCAACTTTGGATTGCTTCCAGACCTAGAAGTGAGAATCAAATCAAAAAAAGAGCGGAACGAAACGCATGCTAAACGCGCTTTGGACACAATTCAGAACTTTGTGAAAAATTTGTAAAATATTTGCCTGCTGTTTTAAAGTATGATACTATTTATTAGCCTTTGCGAGGTGTTTCCATGATTAATCAAAAAAAGGCATTATCATCCTTCATCGAATATTTACAGATTGAAAAAAACAGTTCACAATACACCATTGAAAATTACAAACGTGATATTCACGAATTTTTTCTGTTCCTTAATGAACAGGGCATTGAGGATATCACGTCCGTTGAATATTTTGATGTCCGGTTATATTTAACGAATTTATATGAGAAAAACCTTTCTAAGCGCACAGTAGCAAGAAAAACATCTTGCTTGCGGAGCCTTTATAGATTTTTACTACGTGAAGGTGATGTGAAAGATAATCCTTTTTCTTTGGCTTCTTTACCTAAAAAGGATCAAAGACTGCCACGTTTTCTTTATGAGAAGGAAATGAATCAGTTGTTTTCTTCTTTAAAGAAGGATTCACCGATAGGAATAAGGAACAATGCCTTACTGGAATTATTGTATGCTACAGGAATTCGTGTAAGTGAATGTTGTGAGATTAAACTGCAGGATATCGATCTTTCCTTAGGGACGGTACTGATCCATGGAAAAGGAAAAAAGGATCGCTACGTTCCGGTTGGTAGCTATGCACAGGAAGCGATAGATTTATACATACGTACAGCCAGGATGGAATTGACTTCGTCTGACGCCAAGGCGCATGTTTATTTATTTGTTAATTTTCGTGGAGACCCTCTGACACCTAGGGGAGTTCGCTATATATTGAATGAATTGATTAAAAAGTCAGCCGCAGATGGAAGTCTTCATCCCCATATGCTAAGGCATTCGTTTGCTACACACCTATTGAATAATGGGGCGGACATTCGCACGGTTCAAGAATTGCTTGGTCATTCTAAAATTTCATCAACGCAAGTGTATACGCATGTTACAAAAGACCAATTGAAAAAAGTCTACAATGCATCACATCCGCGGCCTTAAATGTTGAAAGGGGACACTTTATGACAACGATATTTGCAGTGCATCATAAAGGTGAATGTGCCATGTCCGGTGATGGGCAGGTTACTTTAGGAAATTCAGTAGTGATGAAGCATACGGCGAGGAAAGTAAGAAAAATCTTTAATGGTAATGTCCTTGCAGGTTTTGCAGGTTCCGTTGCAGATGCATTCACTTTATTTGAGATGTTCGAAGCTAAACTTGAAGAGTATAATGGCAATCTTCAGCGCGCTGCCGTCGAAATGGCAAAGCAATGGAGAAGTGACAATGTGTTGAGAAAGCTGGAAGCCATGCTAGTCGTGATGGATAAGAACCATTTGCTGCTCGTTTCTGGCACCGGGGAAGTAATTGAACCGGATGACGGGATTCTCGCCATAGGATCGGGTGGGAATTATGCACTGGCTGCCGGCAGGGCATTAATGCGGTTTTCCAGTGACCAATTATCGGCAAAGGAAATCGCTAAATCATCTTTACAAATTGCAGCGGAAATTTGTGTATTTACGAATACGAATATAATCGTGGAAGAGTTGTAAGGAGGAGCGCAAATGTCAAAAAAAGCTAATTTAACACCGAGGCAAATCGTTGAAAAACTGGATCAGTATATCGTAGGGCAGCGTGAGGCAAAACGGGCAGTGGCAGTGGCTCTTCGGAATCGCTACCGACGTTCCCTTCTCTCGGATCAACTTCGTGATGAAGTCGTTCCGAAGAATATATTAATGATTGGACCGACAGGCGTTGGGAAAACAGAAATAGCTCGGAGAATGGCTAAATTGGTAGGTGCTCCTTTTGTAAAAGTTGAAGCAACGAAATTTACGGAAGTCGGGTATGTCGGCCGGGATGTTGAGTCGATGGTTCGTGATTTGGTGGAGACTTCCGTCCGCCTCGTGAAGGAAGAAAAGATGGCCAGCGTAAAGGAGCGGGCAGAAGAAAATGCAAATCGCCGCTTAATAGAACTTTTAGTGCCATCAACAAAAAAACAGAGTAATTTCAAGAATCCTCTTGAAGTCTTTTTTGGAGGCAATAATAATCAAGACGAACAGGATTCTGAAGAAAATTCCGAAGATTTAAGTTTGCAGGAAAAAAGAAAAACCGTCGCTGAAAAGCTGGCTAACGGTGAGTTAGAAAGTGAAATGATAACGGTCGAAGTGGAAGAACAGGCTGCTTCGATGTTTGATATGCTCCAAGGTTCGGGAATGGAACAAATGGGGATGAACATGCAGGACGCTTTAGGAAGCTTGATGCCGAAAAAAAGCAAGAAGCGCAAATTGAAAGTAAGTGAAGCAAGAACCGTTTTAACAAATGAAGAAGCGGCAAAATTGATTGATATGGATGAAGTCACTTCCGATGCAGTATACGGGGCTGAGCAAAATGGGATTATCTTCATCGATGAAATAGATAAAATTGCCAGTAAGCAATCTGGAAGTTCATCAGCGGATGTATCAAGAGAGGGTGTCCAAAGGGATATCCTGCCAATTGTTGAAGGTTCGACAGTAGTGACTAAATATGGTTCAGTTAAAACGGATCATGTCTTATTCATTGCTGCAGGGGCCTTTCACATGGCTAAGCCATCCGACCTTATCCCTGAATTACAAGGCAGATTCCCAATTCGTGTAGAATTGAAAAAACTGACTGTAGATGACTTTGTACGGATTCTTCATGAACCGGATAATGCCTTGTTAAAACAATATGTTGCTTTATTAGAAACTGAAGGTATAGAAATTGAATTTTCTGACGATGCTGTTCGTAAGATAGCTGAAGTGGCCTTCGAAGTAAATCAAAACACAGACAATATTGGTGCAAGAAGACTTCATACCATTTTGGAACGGTTGCTTGAAGACTTATCTTTTGAAGCTCCGGAAATAACGATGGAGAAGATTACAATTACGCCCCAATATGTCGAAGGTAAGCTTGGTTCTATCGCCCGGAACAAAGATTTAAGCCAGTTTATCCTTTAATTAAGAAACAATCTTGGCAATGATTTGCCTACGCAATGAACATAAAATTACGGAAATACAACTTCATAGTTATTGTGAACCATGGTATTTTTAGGAGGAACAAATCAAATGAACTTATTAGCAAAAACAAGAAAAATCAATGCAATGCTCCAAAAAGCAGCAGGTAAAGCAGTTAACTTCAAGGAAATGGCTGAAAGTTTAAGTGAAGTTATCGAAGCGAATGTATTCGTCGTCAGCCGCCGCGGGAAATTACTTGGCATAGCGGTAAGTCAGCAAATTGAAAACGAACGCATGTACAAAATGTTGGAAGATAAACAATTCCCTGAAGAGTACACAAAAAACCTGTTCAATATTCCTGAAACCTCTTCGAATCTTGATATCGAAAGCGAATATACTGCTTTCCCAGTCGAAAACAAAGAGCTTTTCGCAACTGGATTAACGACGATCGTACCGATTATGGGTGGGGGAGAACGTTTAGGAACATTGGTTCTTGCCCGATTACAAGAAAAATTTCATGATGATGATTTAATTTTGGCTGAATATGGTGCGACAGTAGTCGGTATGGAAATCCTGCGTGAAAAATCAGAAGAGATAGAAGAAGAAGCTCGTAGTAAAGCTGTTGTTCAAATGGCAATTTCCTCGTTATCTTACAGCGAATTGGAAGCTATTGAGCACATTTTTGAGGAGCTTAAAGGTAATGAAGGTCTGCTTGTAGCATCCAAAATTGCAGACCGTGTCGGCATCACCCGTTCCGTTATCGTAAATGCTCTACGGAAACTGGAAAGTGCCGGAGTCATTGAATCCCGCTCACTAGGAATGAAAGGTACTTATATTAAAGTATTGAACGATAAATTCCTTCTTGAATTAGAAAAGCTTAAAAATAATTAACATACTAAAAAAGCAGTCCTTTAAAAAGGGCTGCTTTTTTTTTGTGGTATTTGGATCTGTTGCTTTCTGGGACTAATAAGCAAAAGCGGGTGAATGTCAGGGGGAGAAAGGAAAAAGGGGTAATTCGAATTAAATGGAAATATGAATATAGGCTTGGTTTCTATTAGAATTGAAAAAATAGTTAAATTTTTCTTAAAAAGAGGAATTATATTATTATAACTGTTGCAATAGTGAAAATGAACGTTGTTATAACTTTTAGATTGCTAAAACTCTATGGATAACGGGTTTAAGCTATTAGGGAATTTTGTCGAATAAATCAGCGTTTTGAAAAAAACGTTTTTTTTCAAAAAAGAAAAAAGGCAGTAAGCCTTTGTTTTCTTATAAATCCTTTATTTTAAAGGGTGAAATCAACTAAATTGAAATAATCAATTGAAAGTAAATGTGAAAATTAGATCTAAAGTATCAGGTATATAGGTTTGTTTTTCGATATGATATAAAAGCTAATAGAAGTAAACTTTGGTTAATATGTAGAATATCATATTAAAATGTAATATTACGTAATATTAACCCTGTAATCATACTAATAAAAACGACAAACTTGAACAAGTTATGACAAATTTCGACGATAATAGGTCTAAAGTCTATGTATTGTTTATGGACATAGTTATAATGTTTCTTTAAAATTAAAAACGTAATGTACTGGGTTAATTTATTGATAATGTAATTATTTGTAAATTATAGAAAGAGGTGATCGATGTGGAGTTATTTTCAAATACTTTTCAATCACTAGAAAATGCCCTTAATTATTCTAATGTAAAACAAAAAGTCATTTCACAGAACATAGCCAACTCGGATACGCCTAATTATAAAGCCAAAGAGGTCAACAAAACACAATCCTTTAAGGCAGAGCTGGAATCTTACCTGGAGTCATATCGTACCGATGAACGGCATTTTACTTTCAAGTCAGAGGGGAGTCATACTTCTCAGGTCGTGATGCAGAAAAATGTCCGATATAACAATAATGGAAATAGCGTGGACGTTGATAAGGAAATGACGGAGCTTGCAGCCAATCAGATTTATTATAATGCAGTAACCGACAGGCTTTCAGGTAAGTTTCAATCATTGCAGAATGTAATTAGAGGAGGTAAGTGATGGGAATCTTCCAAAGTATAAACATGACCGGATCCAGCCTGACGAGCCAAAGGGTAAGGATGGATGTAATCTCTGCTAATATGGCTAATGCTGATACGACCAGGGCGGAATATGACGCGGAATCGAAAACATGGAAGCCGTATACAAGAAAATCGGTTGTGCTGCAAAGTAAGGAAAATGGTTTTTCAAGTTTCTTAAACGCAGCATCCCAAAAAACGAGCGAAGTAGGGAATGGAGTGAAGGTGACTGGAATAGTAAAAGATAAAACACCTTTTGAACTGGATTACAATCCCGAACATCCTGATGCCAATGAAGATGGTTATGTTGAAATGCCAAATGTCGACCCGCTTCGGGAGATGGTTGATTTAATGAGTGTCACACGTTCATACGAAGCAAATGTGACAGTTTTAAATGCATCAAAGGGAATGATGATGAAAGCTTTGGAAATTGGAAAATAAAAGTTTGAAAGGAGATTGTTGATATGGAGGGGATTTCTCTTTCTACAGTGAACAATGCAAGTAATGTATTGAAAAAAGATCAAAACAATACTAATACACCATACGAAGCACACCGGAATTTTGCGTCGGTATTAAAAGAATCAATTAATAAAGTCAACGAAACACAAGTGGCATCTGATGATCTTACAACCAAATTGGTTAATGGAGAGGATGTTGAGCTACATTCGGTGATGATAGCTTCACAAAAAGCCAGCGTTACCATGCAGGCTACATTAGAGGTTCGGAATAAGGTTGTGGAAGCCTACCAGGAAATGATGAGAATGAGTATATAGCATTCATTTTTTAACCTCATTATATAGAGAAAAATGACCAGGGGGAAAAAATCCCCCAATCATAAATTCATAGACTGACCGGGGGATTTAAATGAATGAAGTACTAGTGAATTTTAAAAACAAAATAACTGCTTATTGGACGGGCCGCAGTAAAAAACAAAAATTCATGATGATTGGTTCAGCAGCATTAATTATCACCATCATTACGGCAGTTTCAATTTTAACCACGCGTACGACGCTGGTGCCCTTATATTCCAACTTAACTCCATCGGAAACGGGGAGCATTAAAGAAAATTTAGACAGTCAAGGGATTATGAATGAAGTTTCTGAAAATGGAACGACCATAAAAGTTCCAGAAGAAAAACTGGATTCTCTTAAAGTGGAACTGGCAGCAGAAGGAATTCCGGAATCTGGCAGTATCGACTATTCCTTTTTTAGTCAAAGTGCTGGTATCGGAATGACTGAAAATGAATTCAATGTCATTAAACTGGACTCGATGCAAACGGAATTGGCCAGTTTAATAAAAAAGATTGATGGAGTAGAAGATGCCAGTGTTATGATCACTCTTCCTGATAAAGGAGTTTTTGTCAGTGATTCAGCTGGGGAAGCTTCAGCATCCATTGTATTGAATACGAAGCCCGGCTATAAATTTGAAGAAAGTCAAATCAATTCCCTTTATCATCTTGTCTCAAAAAGTGTTCCGAATCTCCCTACAGATAATATCGTCATTATGAACCAAGAGTTTGAGTACTTCGATCTTGAAAATGAAAATTCTTCTTTCGCGTCCGCATTTGCCACCCAAAATGAAATAAAAAAAGAAATAGAACGTGATATTCAAAGACAGGTGCAAAATATGCTTGGAACGATTATTGGGAGAGACAAAGTGGTTGTTTCAGTCACGACAGACATTGATTTTACTCAAGAAAATCGGGAAGAGAATTTAGTTGAACCGGTCGATGAAGAAAATATGGCTGGAATTGAGATTTCTGCGCAAAGGATCAATGAATCGTATAGTGGGGACGCAGCGGGTGCAGGAGGCGTTCCGCAAAGTGAGGATTCCTCAGATTCATTGGGATCCAGTTACGTTGAAGGCACTAACGGATCCGGTGATTATGAAAAAGTGGATGAAACGATAAATAGTGAAGTGAACCGAATCAAGAAAGAAATAGTCGAAAGCCCATATAAAGTTAAGGATTTAGGTATTCAGGTCATGGTCGAACCGCCCACCGCTGACGATCCGAATTCTTTATCTCAACAGAGTGTGGAGGATATTACACAAATCCTTGGTACGATAATACGCACGACAATCGAGAAAAAAGCTGAAGGGGAAGAACTGACGGACGAGGAGCTTAATAATAAAATTGCGATTTCCGTCCAGCCGTTTAACGGGAAAATGACGTTGCAAAAAGGTGAAACGAATCCTTCGTTACCAATATGGGCATACATCGTAGGCGGAGTGCTAATACTTGCCATTATCATTCTCTTAATCTTATTCCTCCGATCCCGAAAGCAAGCTGAAATGGAAGAGGAGTACGTGGTTGAAGAGGAAGAAGTCGTATTCGATGTTCCGGATTTGAACAAAGAGAAGGAAACGGAAGCATCTTTAAAAAGAAAACAACTGGAGAAGCTTGCAAAAGAAAAGCCAGATGAATTTGCAAAATTATTAAGAAGCTGGATAGCAGAAGACTAGGAGGCTTAAGAAAGTGACAGATAGAAAAAAAAAGGCCGGATTGACTGGCAAACAGAAAGCTGCCATCCTCCTTATTTCCTTAGGCCCGGATGTTTCTGCATCCGTATATAAGCATCTTTCTGAAGAGGAAATTGAGAGATTGACCCTTGAAATTTCGGGAGTGAGAAAAGTGGACTCCCATGATAAAGAAGAAATTCTGGAAGAATTCCATAATATTGCTTTAGCACAGGATTATATCTCGCAGGGCGGGATAGGATATGCGAAGCAGGTACTTGAAAAGGCATTAGGTACTGATCAGGCAACCGCCATCATTAACCGTTTAACATCATCCTTGCAGGTTCGGCCATTCGACTTTGCACGAAAGGCAGATCCTGGACAGATCCTGAATTTCATCCAGAACGAGCATCCGCAGACCATTGCATTAATCTTGTCTTATCTTGATCCCACACAGGCTGGACAAATATTGTCTGAACTTCCGCAAGAGGTGCAGGCTGATATTGCAAGAAGGATTGCTTTAATGGATAGCACTTCTCCGGAAATCATCAATGAAGTGGAGCAAATACTCGAAAGGAAACTTTCTGCGACTGTAACCCAAGATTATACACAGACAGGTGGAGTGGAAGCTGTAGTAGATGTGTTGAATGGTGTTGACCGCTCAACGGAAAGAACGATTTTGGAGGCACTTGAAATCCAAGATCCGGAGCTTGCTGAGGAAATCAAGAAACGAATGTTTGTTTTTGAAGATATCGTTACCCTTGATGGCAGAGCGATTCAGCGAGTAGTCAGGGAATCTGAAAACGAAGATCTTAAACTTTCTCTTAAAGTGGCTAGTGATGAAGTGAAGGAAATCGTTTTCAAAAACATGTCAAAACGTATGGTTGAAACCTTCCAGGAAGAAATGGAATATATGGGGCCAGTACGATTGCGTGATGTAGAAGAAGCACAATCAAGAATTGTTGCCGTCATTCGGCACCTGGAAGAAACTGGAGATATCGTGATTGCCCGCAGCGGAGGGGATGATATCATTGTCTAGGATTATCAAATCCCAGCAGGCTAACCAGGAGAAAAGCAAAAAGATTGCAATAAAAGTTCGCCCTTTCGACTTTCTTCAAAATGATGATGCAGCTGAGCGGAAAAACCTTCATTATATTCAATCTGATGAATTTCTCAATGATGCTAAACAGGAAGCGGAAACGTTATTGCTCGAAGCTAAACAAAAAGCCCAAGCAATTGCTGCTGAAATCCAGCAAGACCGAGAACAATGGGAGAATCAAGAAAAAGCAATGTTTATTGAACAAGCTCAAAAAGAAGGGTATCAGCAGGGAGTCGAAGATGGGATCCAAAAGGGTTATAACGAGATTGCAGCGGAAATAGCCTTCGCAAAAGAAGTGGTAGAGTCCTCTAAAAAAGATTATCGGCACAATATCGAATCATCTGAAACCGTTATTCTGAATCTTGCCCTGAAGGTGGCAGAGAAAATTATCGGGCAACAGTTTGAAAAAGATGAAGAGTCTTTTTTATCCATAGTCAAAAGAGCCATCAAAGAGGTGAGGGATTACCGTGAAGTGCAATTGCATATCCATCCGATCCAATATCAATCGATTCTTTCTCATAAAGATGAGTTGATGGCAATCTTTCCGAAAGATACTGAGTTGTATATCTTTCCGGATGATGAGCTTGAAGCAGGCAGCTGTATCATCGAATCGGAAAACGGAAGGATGGACGCCAGTGTCGACAGTCAGCTGAAGGAAATAAAAGTGAAACTAACTGAATTGCTGGAAGGGGAGTAAAGATGAAAACTAGAGACCTATTGCCCTTAGTTGATGAAGTTGATCCATTCAAACACTATGGACGGGTCAAATGTGTCGTGGGGCTAATGATAGAATCTCAAGGCCCTGAAAGCTCTGTAGGTGATGTTTGTTATATCTATACAGGTATACAAAAAAAGAAAAATCGAATCTTAGCTGAAGTTGTCGGTTTCCGTGATGAAATGGTTATTTTAATGCCATTTACAGCAGTTAGTGATATTGCACCGGGTTGTATCGTGGAAGGGAGCGGACGGAGCCTTGAGATAAAGGTGGGAAGCGGGCTAATTGGCAAAGTAGTCGATCCATTGGGACATCCCATTGATGACTCACTGCTTCCAAAAGGTCTCGCGACAATTTCTGTGGATCAAGATCCGCCGAATCCGATGAAACGACCTCCCATTAATGAACCGATAGATGTAGGAGTTCGGGTGATTGATAGTTTATTAACAGTTGGAAAAGGACAGCGTGTTGGTATCTTTGCAGGGAGCGGTGTCGGGAAAAGCACGTTGCTTGGTATGGTAGCAAGGAATACGACGGCTGACTTAAACGTAATCGGTCTTATTGGAGAACGCGGCCGTGAAGTTCGAGAATTCATTGAGAAAGATCTTGGACCAGAAGGGCTGGCACGATCAATCGTTGTAGTGGCGACATCTGACCAGCCAGCGTTGATGAGGATAAAGGGTGCTTTGACGGCAACTGCCATCGCGGAGTATTTTCGTGATAAGGGATTGAATGTGATGCTGATGATGGATTCGGTCACGAGGGTTGCGATGGCCCAGAGGGAAATTGGGCTTGCTATCGGGGAACCGCCGACGACCAAAGGGTATACGCCATCCGTTTTTGCCATCCTTCCAAGGTTACTCGAAAGAACGGGAACAAATCAGTTGGGGACCATTACAGCTTTTTATACGGTACTAGTCGACGGTGATGATATGAATGAACCGATTGCTGATGCTGTCAGGGGAATTTTGGATGGTCACTTCATTCTAGACCGTAACTTGGCCAATAAAGGACAGTTTCCAGCGCTCAATATATTAAAGAGCATTAGTCGTGTCATGAACAATATTGTTGGTGACAAGCATAAAAATGCCGCAGAAAAATTGCGGGCAAGTTTATCAACCTATATGGAGTCGGAAGATTTGATTAATATAGGAGCTTATAAGAAGGGTTCTTCCAAACAAATTGATAACTCGATTACACGCTATCCGGAAATCATTTCATTTTTGAAGCAAGGAACCCATGAAAAAGCTTCCAAAGATAATAGTATCAACGCCCTTGTCGAATTGATGGAGAAAGGTGATTAATAATGATTTATCAATATAAATTCGAGAAGATCCTGACCATCAAAGAAAAAGAAAAAACCGATGCACTAGCTAAATATAATGCTGCTTTAAAAAAATTTGAAGAAGTGGCAGAAAAGTTATATAAGCTTTTAAAGAAAAAAGAAGAGTTGCTTGAGTTTCAACAGGAAAAGCTGCGAAATGGATTATCCGTTCAGGAAATTCGTCATCATCAGTTATTTATGGACAACTTGGAAAAACTCTTAAGCCACTGTCAACAGGAAGTCATTGAAGCGCGATATAAGATGAATAATCAACGGGATATATTAATGGAAAGAAATATTGAGGTTAAAAAGTACGAGAAATTGAAAGAAAATGGTTTTCTTAAATTCCTCGATGTCATTAAGGAAGCTGAAAACAAACAAATGGATGAAATATCTATCCGGCAATTCTTAAGCAAAGGCGTAAGGTGATGGAATGCGTAAAAAAAGTGAATCTAATGGATTGGAAGAATTGGAAGAAAGCAAGATAAGTAAGTTTCAATGGTTTCTTGTCATCTTCATTCCATTAATCTTTGCGGTAACTGTAGCGTTGATCGTTTTTACAGTTGCAGGGGTGAATGTAGTGGAAAAGGCAAAGGAAATGTCTGCGAAAATACCCTTCATTGAATCGGATCAAAAGGATGAAGAGAAGGGGAAGCCAGCCGAGAATGATGAGAAAGTTTCCATGAAACTCGAAAAATTAGAAACCGAGATTGAAAACAAGGAAAAAGAGATAGAAAAGCTTGAGGGCATCATTGATACACGTGACAAGGCCATTGCAAAGGCAGAAGCGGAAAAACAGCAGCTTCAAACAGAAATGAATCAATTTAGGGATAGTCAGAATAATAGTAAACAAGCTTTTAAAGATATAATCCGTACTTATGAAACTATGGCTCCCAAGAAGGCTGCACCTATCATTATGGAAATGAATGATGAAGATGCAGTGGAGATTCTCTCAAGTATGAAAGCAGTCACTTTAGCTAAGGTTTTGGAGCAAATGAATACGGCTGATGCTGCAAGGTTAACGAAGAAACTAACGGAACAAAGTTCTTAAGTGGAAAGAGTGAGAAGGTGAATATATGAATTCAGCGATTAATTCTTTACTTCCCTTGGCATCATTAGGTCTAAAGGTACCAGTTAAGCCAAATCAGCAAACTGATTCAGAGTTTGGTTCAGTCCTTCAATCAACCATTGGGACAGAACCTCCCATTCCATCGGATATAGGCGCCATCACCGAAGGACGAATGTCTGTAATAAAGGATTTGCTTGGTTTTTTGAAACTTGAAAGGCTAAGTGAAACAGGGGAAGAGAGAGTTGCTGAAGCCCCTTCTGTAAATCAACAAGACCACAACCTTATTTTACAGGTCCTAAAAAATGTAGGCGGAAATGATGAGGGTGCCCTTGATGATTTCTTTGGGAGCATCGAGGATCTGGATTTAGAACAAGAAGTGGATGACTTCAGCCTGAATCCACAAAGTTTGTTATCAGCCAATGTCATGGATCTGTATACCATCCTGAAAAAAATTACTGTTTTGAGCGAAGAAAAATGGCATGACCCCTCATTATCCGGTGTGGTGAATCTTTTGAAGCTGGTGAAAATTCAAGATCTTCTCTCGGAAAATAAGGATATGACCCTAGATGAAGCGGCCATCCAGAAACAAATGAAACACCTGCTTGAAGGGTTAACGGGAAAGTTGGAGAGATGGCTGTCCAATCAGTCAAAAGCAGAACCTGATCAATCCTACACTCTGGAGAAAGGGCAAACTAAAACATTAGAAACATTGAAAAGTGCATTCTCGCAATTATCCGGGAGTGACAAGGGAAATAAAGACGGGACAGTAAGCAGCGGTGTGACTTTGCAAAGTCCGGATAGTGGTAAACATCAAGGGACTGGTATGCCTTTTCTCATGACAAAGCTGGAGCAATTCGCCTTGGCAGCTCCCAAAGGTGAGCAAACTGTCAGTCAAGAAGAGTTTGTTAAACAATTTGAAAATATTTTGAGTAAGGCGAACTTTAGCGGAACTAACGGTGTAAATAAACTTTTGATCAGAGTGACTCCTGAACATTTAGGGTCCCTAAGAATCGAGTTGATTCAAAAGGATGGTATGCTGTCAGCCAAGATTATGGCCTCTACTGCTCAGGCCAAAGATATGCTGGAGAATCAGATTCATGGCTTAAAACAAGCCTTTAGCGGACAAAACATTCAAATTGAAAGAATTGAAATATCACAGGCCTTCAATGCTTTTAACTCTGAGAAATTCAGCCATAAAGATGCTGATGAACATAATGAACAACAGGAGAGTAAGGAAGAAAGCAATGATGAAACGGAAAGCGAGTTTACGGGATCCCTTGCCGATGCTCTGTTAAATCTGGAAGTGTAGGTGAAAAAATGACGACCATCGATACGTCACTATTATTATCAAAATCTCAAACTGAAAACAGAAAAACTGGGGATGCATTGGGAAAGGATGATTTCTTGAAATTGTTGCTTACCCAGCTTCAAAATCAAGATCCGTCAAGTCCGATGGACAATACGGAATTTATCGCCCAAATGGCCACTTTTTCTTCTCTCGAACAGATGATGAATATGGGAGTCCAAATGGAAGAAATTATCGGGATCAATCAACAAAATAGTTTAATGAACTATAACTCTTTTGTCGGTAAGGAAGTCACTTGGCACAAATTGGATGAAGGCGATGATGACCTTGCGATAGAAGAAGGGAAAGGCATCGTTAAATCGATCCAATATAAGGGTGATGGTGTTTATTTTCTTTTAGAAGATGGCACAAAGCTTGAACCCGCAAATATTTCAGCAATGAAACAACCAAGTTCCACGTCGAATAGCTTGACGGCGGCAAGTGAATTAATAGGCAAGCGTGTTTCCTGGATGGACGATAAAAATGGTGAGTCGTCTGCTGTCGTAATCTCGGTATCCATGAGTAATGGCAAGCTGGAAATTGAAGTGGATGATGAAAACAACACCAAGTTATCATCAGAGCAATTGATAAAAATCGCTGAAGCTTAAGGGACGGGAATATGAATGAACTTGGTTTTCAAGCAAATTCCGCTCAGCTTTTGCCACACCTCATTGGCTTAATGCTTTTGAAAGTCTTGCTGGATCATCTGCCTTTGCCTTAACGGTAATTTGGTTAGTAAGCAAGAAAAACAACAAGGTCATCACGGTCATGGACAGGGATGAAGCAACATCACAAATCTTCACGAACATCAATGGAACCATAATTTTAGATAAATAGGCTGGACCTGTAATAGGGAGTCTGGACTGTGGAATGACGGAAGCAGTCGATATATGAAAGGGGAGCTTTTACATGCTTCGTTCAATGTATTCGGGAATAAGCGGATTGAAAAACTTACAAACAAAATTGGATGTAATCGGTAATAACGTCGCCAATGTCAATACATATGGTTTCAAAAAAAGCCGTGTGACATTCAGCGATGCGATGAACCAAACGGTATCTGGTGCAAGTGCAGCAATAGCCAATAAAGGCGGAACCAATTCTAAACAAATTGGATTGGGCTCCACGATAGCTACAATCGATACGATCCATACACAGTCAAGCCTGCAAACCACCGGCCGCGATCTTGATTTAGGAATATCTGGTGATGGCTATTTTGTCGTCAAGCAAGGCGATTCTCTTTCATATACACGTGCAGGAAACTTTTATCTGGATGATAACGGTACACTTGTCAACGCGAATGGGTTGAAAGTACAGGCTTACAAGGTTGATGAAAACGGTAAACGATCAAAAACGATTGGCGACGTTGCTGTTAACGTCAATGCGATTTTACCTGCCATTGCCACTACTAAAATATCAGTAAGTGGAAATCTAGCTGCTGACGCAATTGATGGTACCGTATTTAGCCAGCAAATGAAAGTTGTGGATGAAAATGGTAAAGAACAAACGGCAAATATTTATTTTCAAAAAAACGGTGATGATAAATGGGAGCTTTTTGATGAAGAACCTGCTGCTTTGGGAGATACATCAACAACTAAACCAAAACCGTTCACTTCGGTGAATTTCGATGCAAATGGTCAGATAGTGGCAGCTGATAAAACCCAGTCAGGTCAAACCATTAACATTTCAAGCGGCAAAGAGGATGACTCGGATACAGCAGTTGATGAAAGCGTGCAAAAAGTTAATTTGGATTTTGATTTCTCGAACCTTACTCAAGTTAAAGGTTCCACTACAGCTCTTGTCAATCCAGATGGTAATAAAGAAGGAAAACTGGAAAGCTTTAATATTGGCGCATCAGGGGAAATAAATGGCGTTTATTCCAACGGTCTGATCACAACCTTAGGCCAACTGGCCGTCGCCAAGTTCTCCAATGCATCAGGCTTGACGAAAACGGGTGGTAACACTTTTCAGGAATCAATCAATTCAGGTACTGCAAACATCAATATCGCAGGTGAGGGGCGTGGTGTGATTGCATCAGGTTCATTGGAAATGTCCAATGTGGATTTATCCGAAGAGTTTACTGAAATGATCGTTGCACAACGTGGTTTCCAGTCGAACTCCAGGATCATCACGACGTCGGATGAAATTTTACAGGAATTGGTTAACTTAAAACGATAGGTTAAGGGAGGGAGGAGCCAGGTGCTTTTGCTCTGGCTCCTAAATATCATTATCAAAGTCACAAGGCTCAATGGAAAATGCTTTCATATCAATGCATTGTACATAGACACAGTCGAGTCATTGCCAGATACGACCATTACTTTTACAAATGGTAAGAAAATCGTTGTGCTAGAGAAGGAAGAGGAACTGGTTGGAGCTATTATACAATTTTACCGTACCGTTAATATTCTCGGTCTTCGTAAGGATGTGGAGGAAAGTTCATGAAAAAAAACCTAATGACTATTATGTTGATTATACTCGTGGCTATAACGCTTGTAGGTGTCATAGCGGTCGTGGTTGTGACAAAGTTATCTGATCCCACATCTGCCGAAGATAAACCTAGCATTGACGAAATTGTCAAATCATCCGTTGAGATTCCTGAAATTACTACGAATCTTGCCGGCAATGATTATATCAAAATCTCATTTATGTTCCAAACTGAAAGCAAAAAAGCGAAAGAAGAGTTGGAAAAAAGAAATTTTCAAGTGAAAAATATAATTATTACCGAACTATCCGAAATGAAAACGGAAGAGTTAACCGGTAAAAAAGGCAAGGAAAAGCTTCAAGAAGCTTTAAAAACTAGAATGAATGAATTAATGGAAGAAGGAAAAGTTGAAAAGGTTTATATTACTTCCTCGATTCTGCAATAAGAACATCCTTGCTTCATTAAATAAGAAGGGGAAGCTTTGGAGGTGAGTGTTAATGTCCGGGGAAATATTATCGCAAAATGAAATAGATGCACTGTTATCGGCCATTTCCACAGGTGAAATGGATGCAGATGATTTAAAAAAAGAAGAAGTAGAAAAAAGAGTGAAAGTTTACGACTTTAAAAGGGCGCTTCGGTTTTCAAAGGACCAAATCCGCAGTTTGACTAGAATACACGAGAACTTTGCGAGGCTGCTGACCACATACTTTTCTGCTCAACTTAGAACCTATGTCCAAATATCCGTTGCTTCGGCAGATCAAATACCATACGAAGAGTTTATCCGATCAATTCCAAAAATGACAATCATGAATGTTTTTGAGGTACCGCCCTTGGATGGCCGAATCATTCTTGAAGTCAACCCGAATATCGCCTATTCCATGATGGATCGTGTTTTGGGCGGGCGGGGCATAAGCGTGAATAAGGTAGATAGTTTAACCGAAATAGAAACGAAAATCATGTCGAATTTATTCGAGAAGGCTTTTGAAAATTTACAGGAGGCTTGGGGAACGATTGTTGAAATCGAACCGGTAATGACAGAGTTCGAGGTGAATCCACAATTTCTGCAACTGGTTTCACCCAACGATACTGTTGTGGTCATTTCCTTGAATACACAAATCGGAGAAACGAGCGGAATGATTAATGTTTGCATTCCTCACGTCGTATTGGAACCAATCATACCAAAGTTATCCGCTCATTATTGGATGGAAAATTCCCAAAAGGAAAAAATTCCAGAGGAAATCATGATTTTGGAAAAGCGTATCCGAAACGCAGATCTTCCCATTATTTCCGAACTTGGTTCTACGGATATCACCATCCACGACTTTTTGCTGCTTGATGTTGGCGATGTCATCGATTTGAATAAGGCAATCGATGAACCTTTGACGATTACAATTGGGGGGATCCCAAAATACAGTGGGCAGCCAGGAAAAGTAAGAAAAAAACACGCTATCCAGATTCTTGATATTTTGAAAGGGGGAGACGAAGATGGTAAGTGATGGAATGCTTTCACAAGACGAGATAGATGCCCTTTTAAAAGGTACAAGTGATATAGAGGATGAGGTGTTCCCTCTCTCGATTGACGATTATTTATCAATGATGGAACTCGACGCTCTCGGTGAAATTGGTAATATCTCCTTCGGAAGCTCGGCCACTGCCCTATCCACTTTGTTGAATCAGAAAGTGGATATCACCACCCCGACGGTTACTTTAATTGAAAGGGGACATATCGCGGAAGAATTCCCGCATCCGTATGTAGCGATTCAAGTGCAATATACAGAAGGTTTTTCAGGTATAAATATGCTGGTCATCAAGCAGAGCGATGCTGCTATCATTGCAGATTTGATGCTTGGCGGAGATGGGGAGAATCCTTCTGACCTGCTTGGGGAAATTCAATTGAGTGCTGTTCAGGAAGCAATGAACCAAATGATGGGTTCCGCTGCGACATCCATGTCGACCATTTTTAGTAAAAAAGTGGATATTTCTCCACCTAGCATAGACTTACTTAATTTTTTAAACGGTGTAGGTGAAAATGCGATACCTGACGAGGATTTATTTGCAAAAATCTCGTTCCGCCTCCGTGTCGGCAACTTAATTGATTCCAGTATTATGCAATTGTTACCATTAGAGTTTGCTAAAGGGTTAGTTTCTGAATTATTAAATGGGACGAGCGAAAGCGAACCTACCGATATTAAAACGCAAAAAGTACTAAGTGATCCAGTAACAAACATTCCAAATCAGGAGCCTGCATCATTCCAGGACACCAGGTCAGATCGATCGGCAAACGAAATTTATGGACAAAGCGGTCACCAAACCCAACCTGCGAACCAAATGCCGAATGTTCCACAACATTTTGGAGTTTCATCCGTACCAACAGGACAGCCGGTAAATGTTCAGCCTGCCAGTTTCACTAGTTTTCAGCCTTACCAGCTTCAGGAGTCTGAAACGAAAAATCTCAGCATGCTGATGGATATCCCTTTGCAAGTAACTGTGGAGCTTGGAAGAACGAAACGCTCCGTCAAGGATATTTTGGAGCTGTCCTCCGGATCGATCATTGAATTGGATAAATTAGCAGGAGAGCCAGTGGATATCCTGGTAAACAGCCGCTTGATAGCAAAAGGTGAGGTAGTGGTAATTGATGAAAACTTTGGGGTACGTGTTACGGATATCATGAGTCAAAGTGAACGATTAAATAAAATAAGATAATTTGGGGGACGAGAATAATGGCTAATAGAATTTTAATTGTGGACGATGCAGCATTTATGAGAATGATGATAAAGGATATCCTTTCTAAAAATGGTTTTGAAATAGTCGGGGAAGCAGCAGATGGCGCCCAAGCAGTGGAAAAATATAAAGAAACCCATCCGGATCTTGTAACGATGGATATTACAATGCCTGAAATGGATGGGATTACAGCGTTAAAGGAAATTAAAAAGGTAAATCCTCAAGCTAAGGTCATTATGTGTTCTGCGATGGGGCAGCAAGCCATGGTCATTGATGCGATCCAGGCGGGTGCAAAAGACTTTATCGTGAAGCCATTCCAGGCAGACCGGGTATTGGAAGCCATAAATAAAGCATTAAGTTAAGAGGGTGTCTTCATATTGTTTTTAATTAAAAAATGGCTTCAGGTCTTACTGTTGATAGCAGTATTCTTCTCTGGGGCCATACAGGCCCATGCGGAAGACCTTGATAAAACAGTGAAGGATGTTTATGAGCAGCCAGATGATTTAAAGGTGGATAAAGATGAATCAATAGACTCGAAATCTACCGAACAGGCTTCTAATCCTGACAAAGTGGGGATAACCGTTTGGGAGTTTCTGAGGATGATATTTGCTACTATTTTTGTTGTGGCCCTTCTATATATCCTATTGAAATTAATCAATAAAAAAAATAAATCGTATCAAAAGGCAAATTCAGTGGAGAATTTAGGCGGTACGGGCCTTGGGGCAAATCGTTCAGTCCAGCTTGTTAAAGTAGGCGGGCGAATATTGGTGATCGGAGTTGGCGAAAATATTCAGCTCTTGAAAGAAATAGATGATCCCGAGGAATATGAACAGCTTTTGAAAGATCACAACGATAAGATCGATCAAATGATCCAGCCTGGGGAATTTGCCATGAAGTTGAAAAATAAGTGGTTGAAGAAAAGCGAATCCGAAACTGCCAGTTTCTCTGCAGAGTTCAAAAATCAACTTGATCAAATGTCCGATAGCAGGAAAAGGCTGTTAAATGAGCTTGGTAGGAAAGGAAGAGACAATGAATGAATGAGTTCATGGAGTTTTTTAATAACAGTGATCCCACTAATGTCTCTACTTCCGTAAAACTTGTTCTTCTAATGACTGTCTTATCGCTGGCTCCAAGCATATTGATCTTGATGACCTGTTTTACAAGAATCATCATTGTCCTGAGCTTTGTGAGAACATCGCTAGCCACCCAGCAGATGCCGCCGAACCAGGTGCTGGTCGGCCTGGCACTTTTCATGACTTTCTTCATAATGGCACCGACTTTTCAGGAAGTGAATGAAAAGGCATTAACCCCGTTATTTAATGAAGAGATAGATTTAGAAGAGGCATATGTACAGGCCTCGATACCATTTAAGGAATTCATGAGTGCCCATACAAGGCAAAAGGATCTGGCGTTATTCTTGGAGTATGCCAAGGTGGATAAGCCGGAAACGATACAGGACATACCCTTGACTGCCTTTGTACCAGCTTTTGCTATCAGTGAAATCAAAACGGCTTTTCAAATAGGTTTTATGATTTTCATTCCATTTTTGGTTATCGATATGGTCGTTGCAAGTGTCCTGATGTCGATGGGGATGATGATGTTGCCCCCAGTCATGATTTCCCTGCCATTTAAAATCCTCCTTTTCATTCTTGTTGACGGATGGTATTTAGTAGTGAAGTCTTTATTACAGAGTTTTTAAGCAGGTGAGAGAATATGAGTGCAGAGCTTGTTATTGATATAGCAGAAAAAGGAATTTATATGGTATTGATCATCGCTGGTCCATTGATGGTAATCGCTCTTATTGTAGGACTGCTAGTAAGCATCTTTCAGGCGACTACACAGATTCAGGAACAAACCTTGGCATTTGTTCCAAAAATCGTCGCAGTCTTATTGGGACTCATTTTGTTGGCTCCATGGATGCTGAGCCACCTATTATCATATGCAAATGAAATATTCGGTAATCTGAATCGATTTGTAGGGTAGGGCATGGAGGAACTTTTTCCGCACTTTCCCGCCTTTTTATTAATTGTGGTACGGGTCACTACGTTTTTCGTGGCCATGCCGATTTTTTCGTACCGTTCAATACCGGTACAACATCGGGTAGGGCTTGGGATTTTCCTTGCCTGGATCATGTACTACACCATCGATGCTCCGGTTCTGGAAGTGGATGTAACATTTTATTTATTGATCATGAAGGAAGCGCTGGTTGGGCTTTTCATCGGGTTTGCAGCTTATATGATTTTATCAGCCGTTCAAATCGCTGGTGGATTGATTGATTTTCAAATGGGTTTTTCAATTGCGAATGTCATCGATCCCCAAACGGGGGCACAAAGCCCATTGATGGGACAATACCTTTATACAATCGCTTTATTATTCCTATTGAGTACCAACGGCCACCATTTGCTTTTGGATGGAATTTTTTATAGTTATCAGTTCATTCCGATTGACCAATTATTTGTACCATTCGGAGATCATACACTGATAGAATATTTGGCCAAAACTTTCAGCAAAGCTTTCATGATTGCTTTTCAAATGTCCATACCTGTAGTGGGAAGCATTTTTTTAGTGGATGTCACGTTAGGGATCCTTGCCAGGACGGTCCCTCAATTAAATGTGTTCGTTGTCGGGATTCCAGTGAAAATCATTGCCGGCTTAGCGGTTATCATACTGGTGATGGGGATGATGATGACAGTTGTCACACAACTCTTCAATTTCTTGCTTTTGACAATGCGTCAACTAATGCAGTTGATTGGAGGCGTTTGATATGGAGAGTTTTCAGCTGGATTTACAGTTTTTCGCTGGAGAGAAGACCGAAAAGGCGACTCCAAAAAAACGTCAGGATTCGAAGAAAAAAGGTCAGGTGGCAAAAAGTCAGGATGTAAATACCTCTGTGAATTTAATTGCGGTGTTTTCTGTGCTATTGCTTATGGGACCATACATGTATAATCATCTGCGCGGTCTCATGAAAGAATACCTGCAACATTTTACCTTGTCTGGATTCAGCGAGGAGAATATGCAAATTATCATGATTGAGGTTTTAAAGGAGATGGGCCTTATCCTAGGACCAGTTTTCGCAGCAGCGATAGTGGCTGGGATATTGGCTAATGTCATGCAAATCGGGTTTTTGTTTTCGACTGAATCCATTCAGTTCAAACTTGATAAATTGGATCCCATTAAAGGATTCAAACGTATTTTTTCAATGAGGGCCATTGTTGAATTATTGAAATCCATTCTTAAAATATCATTTGTTGGTTTTGTTGCCTTTTATGTACTATGGCAGCGCATGGACGAGATTATGATTTTATCACAGATTTCTGTGGAAGAAGCGATGGCAACATTGGCGGATATTACGATTAAAGTGGGATTTTATGCTGCCGTGGCTTTATTGTTCATTGCTCTATTAGACTATTTGTACCAAAAATATGACTTTGAAAAAAACATCCGGATGTCCAAACAGGATATTAAGGATGAATATAAAAATTCCGAAGGGGACCCGCTCATCAAATCCAAGATAAAGCAAAAGCAAAGGCAGATGGCCGCTCAAAGAATGATGCAGGAAATTCCCAATGCGGATGTCGTCATCACTAACCCGACGCATTTTGCTATTGCTTTAAAATATGATGAAGAAAAAGCTGAAGCTCCGTACGTAGTGGCGAAGGGCGTTGATTTTGTTGCTCAGAAAATTAAATTCATTGCTAAAGAAAACGATGTGGTCATGGTGGAAAATCGGCCTTTGGCCAGGTCTTTATATGATCAAGCTGAATTAGGCCAGGCGATACCTGAAGAGTTCTTTAAGGCGGT
Organism: Bacillus sp. B4EP4a; assembly: GCF_006680105.1. Taxonomy (NCBI): domain Bacteria; kingdom Bacillati; phylum Bacillota; class Bacilli; order Caryophanales; family Bacillaceae; genus Bacillus; species Bacillus sp. B4EP4a. The sequence goes on along the minus strand of NZ_VHIK01000003.1, from coordinate 93,956 downwards.
CGCTGAAATACTGGCCTTTGTATATAAAACCAAAGGTAAACTGTAAAGAAGTAATAGGGTAACCCGCTAGTTAGGAGAGAAGAAACATGCGAGCAAGGGATTTAGTTGTTATATCAAGCGTCATCATGATCGTTGCCATGTTGGTCATTCCATTGCCAACATGGTTGTTAAGTGTTTTACTCCTTTTAAATATCTCTCTTGCGTTGCTGGTTCTATTGACTACGATGAATATGAAAGAACCCCTCGAATTTTCAATCTTTCCTTCCTTGCTCCTTTTACTGACATTGTTCAGGCTGGGGTTGAATGTTTCGACGACTCGTGCCATTTTGACCTATGGTGATGCTGGAGGAGTTGTAGAAACCTTTGGGTCGTTTGTAGTCGGCGGTAACGTGCTTGTAGGATTAGTTGTATTCATCATTTTGGTCATTATCAATTTCATCGTCATCACGAAAGGCTCCGAACGGGTCTCGGAGGTAGCGGCAAGGTTTACGCTGGATGCGATGCCAGGTAAACAGATGGCCATAGATGCAGATTTAAATGCTGGGATGATCTCCGAAAACGAAGCACGTGCCAGAAGGGAAAAAATCAGTAACGAAGCAGACTTTTATGGATCCATGGATGGAGCGAGTAAGTTTGTTAAAGGGGACGCCATAGCTGGCATCATCATTGTCATCATTAACTTGATTTTCGGTATGATTATTGGCGTCATGCAATTGGATATGAGCTTTGGAGAAGCAGCCGTCCATTTTTCCATGTTATCGGTTGGAGACGGTATCGTGAGTCAGGTACCTGCTTTATTGATTTCTACAGCTACGGGTATTGTCGTAACCCGGGCAGCCTCGAACGGAAACCTCGGAGCGGATATTGTTGAACAGTTATTCCAATTTCCCAAAATGCTTTACCTGACAGCAGCAACCATTTTCCTTTTAGGGTTATTCACTCCCATTTCCGACTTATTCACGATTCCGATCGCTGCTTTATTAGTCGTTGGAGGGTATACAATTTCAAGGATACCAAAGCAGGACGAAAGTGAATTACAAGAAATGGAAGAAGTGCTGGAAACCGATGAAATGAAAAGTCCAGAAAGTGTCGTTAACCTTTTAAGTATCGACCCGATCGAATTTGAGTTTGGATATGGATTGATTCCGCTTGCGGATGCCAATCAAGGGGGAGACCTGCTGGACCGGGTTGTCATGATCCGCAGGCAGCTTGCAATTGAATTGGGGCTCGTGATCCCTGTCGTCAGAATACGTGACAACATTCAGTTGAATCCCAATGAGTATAGGCTGAAGATTAAAGGAAGTGTCATGGCCAAGGGGGAATTGCTCCTTAATCATTTCTTGGCAATGAGTCCAGGGATGGAGGATGATTCAATAGAGGGAATCGATACGATAGAACCGTCTTTCGGTTTACCGGCCAAGTGGATCACGGATGATATGAAAGAACATGCCGAGATGTTGGGTTATACAGTTGTGGACCCGCCAAGTGTTGTATCCACTCACTTGACGGAAGTCATAAAGGCCAATGCGCATGAATTATTGGGCAGGCAGGAAACGAAACAATTGATCGATCATCTCCACGAATCGGCACCTATACTAGTAGAGGAAGTCACTCCGAATCCCTTGTCCATAGGAGATGTACAAAAGGTATTGGCAAAATTATTGAAGGAAAAAGTTTCAATAAGGAACTTACCGATCATTTTCGAAACACTTGCTGATTATGGCAAGCTATCGACTGACACAGATTTGCTTACTGAATATGTAAGGCAGAATTTAGCCAGACAAATAACGAATTCTTTTATTTCGGATGAAAATAGAATTAAAGTCATAACATTATCGGGGAAAGTGGAAAAGACCATCGCGGATGGTGTACAGCAAACCGAACATGGTAATTTTTTATCATTGGATCCAACTATATCGCAATCCATATTGGAGGCAATTGCAGCCAAATTGGAAGAGCTGACCCTAATGGATCATCAACCGATCTTACTCTGCTCTCCAGCAGTAAGGATGTATGCCCGGCAATTAACTGAACGTTATTTTCCTCATGTACCGATTCTTTCATACAATGAACTCGAATCCAATGTAGAAGTACAAAGTGTAGGGGTGGTGAATTTCGATTGAAGGTAAAGAAATATTTGGCACAATCAATGAACGAGGCAATAAAGCGAATAAGGGAGGAACTAGGCAGTGATGCGGTAATCTTAAGTTCAAAGGCTGTATATACTGGTGGTTTCTTAGGATTATTCAAAAAGAGGAATATTGAGGTCATTGCAGCCATAGACCCCGTGTCCCAGCCTGTCCAAACCGTAACCAAACAAAAATCGAAGAAGTTGCCATCAAAGCTGGAAGTGGCAAGTGATGCCTCTGAACCTAATGAAGGCAATAGGGAAAGTGCTGTCTTAGTAAAAGAAATCGAAGGTTTGAAAGATATGATAAAGAGTTTGCAAATCTATTCACCTGATAGAAAATATCCGGGGAAACTGCAGAAAATCCACGAATACCTAACCGAGCAGGAAGTGGATATATCACTTCGGTGCCAAATCATGGATGAACTACTTGAAAAATGGTTCGTTTTTAAACAGCAATCCACTGATGAAGAGGTTCAAGTTTGGTTGGAAGAAGCCATGTTCGCGATTTTGGAAAAGGTCGAAAATGGAAAAAACAGGCTGCAAAAAAAGTATATTAATATTGTTGGCCCAACAGGTGTGGGAAAGACAACGACTCTGGCAAAAGTAGCTGCGGAAACCATGTTGAAGCATGATAAAAAGGTGGCTTTCATTACGACGGATACGTACAGGATCGCCGCAATAGATCAACTTAAGACATATGCCAAGATTCTAAACGTTCCCATTGAAGTCGCTTATAATCTGGAAGACTTCAAAAGGGCGGCTGAACGTTTCTCCCATTATGATTTTGTTTTTATTGATACGGCAGGAAGGAATTTCCGTAACCCGCAATATGTTAAGGATCTTAATGAAATCATCCATTTTACAGATGAGATGGAAACCTATTTAGTGTTGTCATTGACTTCTAAACAAAAGGATATGGAAGATATTTATCGACAGTTTGCTACCATACCGATTAAACAGGTCATTTTTACAAAAGCGGACGAAACCTCCACTTTCGGGCCGATATTCAATTTTATACACACTCATAAATTGGGAGCGGCCTATATAACAGATGGACAGAATGTGCCAGACGATATTGAAATAGCTACATCATCACAGCTATTGAAAATGGCTTTCGGGGCTAAAAAATATGAAAGATCAAGCTGAGAATTTACGAAAAAGATTGGAAGCTCGCCAAAATAAATTAATCGCCAAAACGATTGCCGTTTTAAGCGGTAAAGGTGGAGTGGGAAAATCAAACTTTACTTTGAATTTTTCCATTGCCTTATCCCAAAGAGCCAAAAAGGTACTGTTGTTCGACATGGATATCGGTATGGGGAATATTGATATTTTGATAGGTGAACACTCTCCCTGCAGTATTATTGATTTTTTTGAAAAAGATTGTAGTTTGAAGGATATCATCATGCCAGGACCGGGAAATATTTCAATCATTACAGGTGGAACAGGGTTGACGGATCTCTTTTCACTTGATGAAGATAAGTATACCCGTTTTAATGAAGAATTCAGTTTATTGTTGGCGAATTACGATTATATCTTATTTGATATGGGGGCAGGCATCACTAAGGATTCCATGAAATTCCTGTTATGTGTGGATGAATTAGTCGTTATCACGACGCCTGAACCTACTTCTATCATGGATGCATATTCCGCAATGAAATATATCCATTCAGTAAATAAAGAGATTCCATTGTTCCTAGTTTGCAATCGGGTTTTCACGAGTAAGGACGGCAAAGAAACGATTAAGCGGCTCCAAAATGCACTAGTGAAATTTTTGGGACTGGAAACTGTAGCTCTAGGGTACTTGCCAGATGATAGAACCGTTCCCAAGTCTGTTACCAAACAAATGCCCTTTCTCCTTTTCGATTCTGAAGCCGATGTATCCAAAGCCATTGTGGACATTGCTTCGAGATATGCAAATCATTCATTTGGGGAAGAATTGACTTTGCAAAAAAGCCATTTCCTCCAAAATATGAAGAGATATTTTTTTGGAAAGTAGGTCTCCTTATATGGGTAAAGTAAAAGTGCTGATAGTGGACGATTCTGCGTTTATGAGAAAGTTAATTTCAGAGTTTTTAGCAGAAGATAGCAGGGTGGAAGTCATCGGGACTGCCAGGAATGCAAGAGATGCCATTGACAAAATAAAGGCTTTAAAACCCGATGTCGTGACTTTGGATGTGGAAATGCCGATTATGGACGGATTGGAAGCATTAAACCGGATAATGAATGAATGTCCAACCGCTGTAGTCATGTTATCAAGCACCACGAAAAAAGGAACGGAAAATACATTTGCCGCCATGAACAGTGGAGCCTTTGACTTTGTGGCTAAACCTTCGGGAGCCATTTCATTGGATTTACATAAAATCAAGAAAGAACTCCATGAAAAAGTTATGGCTGCCAGCAGGGCAAATGTTCACAAACTAGAAAAAAATGCGAAAAATATTGAAAGAAGCTCATCCGTTTGGGAAAAATATAGTAAAATAGATTCAACTGAATTGTCAAAAAACGAAAAAAACCAAAAAAAATGGTCCTATGGATACAAGAAGATAATAGTCATCGGTACATCAACGGGAGGCCCGAGAGCTCTGCAGACTGTCTTGACAGAACTCCCAGAAGAAATTGATGCACCCATACTCATTGTCCAGCATATGCCCCCCGGTTTCACAAAATCCTTGGCAACACGCCTGAATTCATTATGCAAGATTAAAGTGAAGGAAGCTGAAGAGGGAGAACTGATTCAAAAAGGTGTCGCTTACATCGCACCTGGAGGTTTTCACTTGAAAGTGAGGAAGGTAGGGATGAGCTGGGCAATCCTTTTGGATCAATCCGAAGTGCGTCATGGACATCGCCCGTCGGTTGATGTGCTATTTGAATCGGTAAGTGAAATGAATGATTCTGCGAAAATAGCCGTTATCATGACCGGGATGGGGATGGACGGGTCGAGGGGGCTTACCAATCTTAAACAAAAGGGTCCTTTAAAAGCGATAGCCGAATCACAGGAGACATCAATCGTTTTTGGTATGCCTAAGGCGGCAATCAATACCAAGTTAATAGATAGCATAGAGGATGTAGAAAAAATAGCTAAAGCGATAATAAGCTATTGTTAACACGTGGAGGTGTGAGATTGTATGGATATGAATCAATATTTAGAGGTATTTATAGAAGAAAGTAAAGAACATCTTCAAACGTGCAGCGAACAGTTGCTGGTACTCGAAAAGAACCCGGAAGACCTCTCGATCGTAAACGAAATCTTTCGTTCCGCCCATACCTTAAAAGGGATGTCGGCAACTATGGGATATGAGGATCTAGCCAATTTAACTCATAAAATGGAGAATGTGCTGGATGCGATCCGAAACAGTCAAATCGCCCTTTCGCCTGAATTGTTTGATGTGATATTTTTAGCGGTTGATGATTTAGAAGCAATGGTCATGTCCATTGCTGAAGGTGGAGATGGAAAAAGAAATGTGAAGGATGTTGTCCATCAGCTGGAAATGATTGAAAAAGGGGAGTCGCCCTTTTCTTCCACCATTGCAGAGATTGCAGCAGCTTCTGCCATCCTAGAAAAGAAGGAAATGTTTGCGGGAGAGTACGATGAATTTGAATGGACAGTACTTCAACAGTCCAAAGATCAAGGCTTTAACAGCTTCGAAATTTCGATAGGGTTGCGTGAGGACTGTCTTTTAAAAGCTGCCAGGGTGTTTATGGTTTTCGAAGTGCTTGAAAAGTCAGGTGAAGTAATCAAGTCACACCCACCCGTCGAACTTTTGGAAGAAGAGCAATTCGATCGGCAATTTATGGTCACGATGGTAACAACAGAATCGGGTGAAGAGATAAAGAAAAAAATCATGAAGGTTACCGAAGTGGATCAAGTTGTTGTAAATGCACTTGATCTAGAAAGCATGCTGCATGCAGCCAATTCTAACGAGGATAAAGTTACTGAAATTCTAAAACAAGAGTCAAATAATGCCTTGCTTCCAACTGATAACGATGATAAGAAAAAACAGGCACCCGTTAAGCCGGCATCAAGCAAGACCATTCGGGTGAACATTGAGCGGCTTGATATATTAATGAACTTATTCGAGGAACTAGTAATCGATAGAGGCAGACTTGATCAAATTTCCAGCGATTTGGATAATCAAGAGTTGCATGAAACAGTAGAAAGAATGTCCCGTATAACAAGTGATTTACAAACAATCGTATTGAATATGCGGATGGTGCCCGTGGAAACTGTATTCAATCGTTTTCCTAAAATGGTTCGTCAATTGGCAAGGGATTTAAACAAGAAAGTCAATTTGGAAATCAACGGTGCCGAAACGGAACTTGATCGTACAGTCATTGATGAAATCGGTGATCCTATCGTCCATTTAATAAGAAACGCCATGGATCATGGAATTGAAACAACTGAAGAACGTTTGGCGAAAGGAAAGAATGAAGAAGGTAAAATCCTGTTAAAAGCATATCACAGCGGTAATCATGTTTTCATTGAAATCGAGGATGACGGCGCAGGCATCAATAAAGATAGAGTCTTGAACAAGGCCCTATCCAATGGAATATTAACTAAGGAAACTGCCGCCACCCTAACGGATAAGCAAATCTATGAATTGATATTCGCTTCTGGTTTTTCGACAGCGGAAACCATTTCAGATGTATCGGGACGGGGTGTGGGGCTGGATGTGGTTAAAAATACTATTGAGTCCCTCGGTGGATCTGTCACGATTGATTCCAAAGAGAATGAAGGATCCATCTTCCTTATTCAACTTCCGCTTACATTGTCCATTATTTCTGTCATGCTGGTTGCAATCCAAAACGAAAAATATGCCATACCGCTTTCTTCCATTATTGAAACAGTAATCATAAAAAAAGCAGATATCATGAATGCCCATAATCAACAAGTTATTGACTACAGGGGGAAGGTTCTACCGCTTCTGTTCTTGAAAGATATATTCGAAGTGCCTATCAGTCAGGAAGAAGAAGAGTCCCTCTCTGTGGTCATTGTAAGAAAAGGCGATAAATTAGCTGGATTAGTCGTTGATTCATTTATCGGGCAGCTGGAAATCGTTCTGAAGTCACTAGGTAATTATTTAACTAGTGCATTTGCAATATCGGGGGCAACGATACTTGGTGATGGTCAAGTTGCTTTAATCATAGATTGCAACACATTGATTCATTGAATGATAGATAAATGGGGCAGGGTCATGGGACGTTGGTTCGACCGTGCCGATTCGTATTTCGTCAAGGCTTCACAATCATCATGAGTTTTTTTAAAAGGAGGGGAATAGATGTCGGAGGATATGAAAGTCATCGTATTTCAAATTAAGGATAAAGAATATGCAATTCCAGTGGATAAGGTCAGTGGTATTGAAAAGCTTCTGCATATTACCAGAGTTCCAAAGGCAGTAAAATTTGTTAAGGGAGTCATAAATTTAAGGGGTGTAATCACTCCAATTATTGATTTACGGGTTCGTTTTGGTTTCGAAGAGGTGGAATACGATGAATCAACAAGGATTATCGTCGTCATTCTGGATGATATGGAAGTGGGGCTAATAGTGGACTCTGCCAATGATGTTTTGGATATTCCAGTGGAGAGTATCGAACCTCAGCCTGAAGTTGTGGGCCATTTGGCTTCAGAATACATTAGCGGAGTGGCTAAAATTGAGAAGCGACTGCTAGTCCTAATTAATTTGGAGAAGGCCTTAATTCTGGAAATGACTGAAAATATGTTAAGAGAAGGATAATCTTATGTCATTCATTGAGAAAATCACCCCTCTTCACCTCGATATTTTGAAGGAAATCGGTAATATAGGTGCAGGGAATGCAGCAACCGCGCTTTCTGCCATCCTTAATAGGAAAATTGATATGAATGTTCCTAATGTCCGAATCGTTTCCTTTGATGAAATGATGGAAATGGCTGGCGGGGCCGATCAAGTCGTTGCCAGCGTTTTCCTTAGAATAGAAGGTGATGCTTCAGGGAGTATGTTTTTTATCCTTTCGCTACCTGTAGCTGAATACTTGATTCGTAAGATGACTGGTGATGTGACCTTTTTGATAGATTCAGCACCCTATACTGAATTGGCACTCTCTTGCCTTCAGGAATTAGGGAATATTTTATCGGGATCCTATCTCTCTTCCCTTTCTGATTTCACCAGATTGAATATCTATCCATCCGTTCCATCCTTGAGCATCGATATGGTAGGGGCAACGATCAGTTATGGATTATTGGAAGTATCTCAAGTAAGTGACGCAGCCATCGTCATTGATACAGTACTTGAAAAAGACCAGCTTTTTGCTGACTCCATTAATGGTCATTTCTTTCTATTACCTGATCCCGAATTTTTTGATATCATTTTTTCCGCTTTAGGAGTGTCACCTAATGACTGAATTGTTAAAGGTCCAGGTTGTTAAGGTTGGAATAGCGGAAATGAATATAATAAAACCTCCCCATACGATTCGTACTTCCGGATTGGGGTCGTGTGTTGGTGTTGTGATTTATGATGAAAAAAAAGAAATTGCAGGTTTGGCCCATATCATGCTGCCTGACTCTTCACTCGCTAAATCGGGACAGATCAACATTGCCAAATTTGCAGATACGGCGATAAAGGAATTAGTGCAGATCTTAGTAAAAGAAGGCGCAAGAATGCCATTCCTAAAAGCGAAGTTAGCTGGCGGAGCGCAAATGTTTCAATTTGCCTCCGGAGGAGATTTAATGAGAATAGGACCCCGGAATGTGGAATCTGTCCGGAAAGAGTTATCTGACTTGCGGATTAGAGTCGTTGCCGAAGATGTTGGCGGGAATAGCGGAAGAACGATCGAATTCAATTTAAATGATTGTTTGCTAAATATTCGTACCGTTACTAAGGGGACTAAAAACATATAAGATCGGATTTGGCTTTTGAAAAGCCAAAAATATGACAGGTACACTTGCTACTGAATTATTATTGCATTTATGGCTTTAGGGGCCGTTTTGATCACAAATCGTATATAACAATGTTAGGAGGATGTCCAATGTCTCATCTGACCATCGAAGAAGAGCGGTTATGTTGGAAAAATTGGGTGGATTGCAGAGATCCGCTAGCCGGGGACATTTTGGTAAAGAAATACATACCTCTCGTATCGTATCATGTTCAACGTATTTCAGTAAGTCTTCCTAAAAATGTGAGCCGGGATGATATAAGGAGTTTAGGGATGATGGGGTTATTCGATGCCCTGGAACGCTTTGATACGAAGCGTGACCTGAAGTTTGACACATATGCATCTTTTAGAATTCGTGGTGCTATTTTAGATGGATTAAGGAAAGAGGATTGGCTTCCACGGAGTGCAAGAGATAAAGCCAAGAAAATTGAATCAGCAATAGAACAGCTGGAGCAGCAATACATGAGGAACCTTTCGCCAAATGAGATTGCCACTGAATTGAATATCCCGGAAGATGAAGTATATGCTGCATTAAATGAGAATTTCTTTGCCAATGTACTATCTATTGATGAAAGTCCCCAAGAGGACGATAAAGAAAGCGCGAATTTTCATATTAAAGATGAAAAGGCGGATTTACCTGAGGAACATGTGTTAAGGGAAGAACTGTATGTGGAATTAGCCAAAGTCATAGAAACGCTTAATGAAAAAGAACAGTTGGTTTTACAGCTTTTTTATAAGGAAGAACTAACATTAACCGAAATAGGACAAGTGATGAGCCTATCTACGTCCCGGATATCCCAAATACACTCGAAAGCGATATATAAATTAAGAAACACGATGCAAGATCAAAAGATTTAATCATGATATTTTGACTAAAGGGGGCTTTGGAGAACGAAGAATGCCCCTATAAGTCAACTTGAAAGAATTCTTACGGGTATCAGCATCAATAAATGTTTCGAAATCACAGAATGTTCGAACTGTACTTTGTCATGAAAGCATAGAGAAAGTAATCAAGAAAAAACAACAGTGAAAAAAGATCCCCATCCGTATTAAGGTAACAGGATTGACTATTCCGGTTAATTAGGAGGCAACATGTCAGCGTTTTTTATATTTCTGTTGTTTGTATTAAACATATTCACCATTTTTGCCATCATCGTTTTATATCTTCGCCAAAATCGTTTAAGTAAGTTGGAAAAAGACCAAAAAGCCATCGTCGGAGAAATGGAACAACTTTTGTCTGGTTATTTAATGGAGATGAAAGAGGACAACGAGACATTGGTAAAGGCATTCACCAATTCGGTGGCATTGAATCACGATCATGGACAAAAAGGACAAGAACATGGTTCAATCAAGGAAACAAAGGAAGATAAGGAAGAAAAACAAGAACAAAACATTGAGTATGAAGAGGGAAGTCGTGCCGCAGCTAAAATGCAGGTGATTAACGCTTATAAAATAGTGCCTGAAGAAAATGAGGCCAATGCTTTACTCGTAAAAGTCGAGGACAAATTGGAGCTTTCATCGGCAGTCACTTCCCCTAAAATCGAGGGGAAGCCGGCTGGCATGGAATTTTCGGACATGCTGCAGGCTTCTTTAAATGAACGGTCATTTAATGAAAAAGTGGATATGTTAGCGGATCAAGGGAATTCAGTAGAGGAAATCGCCAAAAAGTTAGGTCGCGGTCAAACGGAGATAGAGCTATTACTAAAGTTTCGCAAGAATAGATAAAGTTATCTCTTGATTGTACAGAGCCATTATGATATATTATGAAATGGTGTTAATACACACGCCCCGTGATTCTTGCAGATGGTGCTGTTACGACAGTTTCTGTATGAAAATGATCGGTGCGGAGGAAAAACAAAACCATTTAGGAGGAACTAAAATGTCAGTCATTTCTATGAAACAATTGCTTGAAGCTGGTGTGCATTTCGGACACCAAACACGTCGCTGGAACCCGAAAATGAAGAAATATATCTTCACTGAGCGTAACGGCATCTACATCATCGACCTTCAAAAAACAGTTAAAAAGGTTGAAGAAGCTTATAACTTCGTGAAAGAACTAGCTGCTAACGGTGGTACTGTTCTTTTCGTCGGAACTAAAAAACAAGCTCAAGAATCTGTTAAAGAAGAAGCTATCCGTTCTGGTATGTACTATGTAAACCAACGTTGGTTAGGTGGAACTTTAACAAACTTTGAAACAATCCAAAAACGTATCACTCGTCTTAAAAATATCGAAAAAATGGAAGAAAACGGAACTTTCGAAGTCCTTCCTAAAAAAGAAGTTATCCAACTTAAAAAAGAATGGGATCGCTTAGAAAAATTCTTAGGCGGTATTAAAGATATGAAGACTCTTCCAGATGCGATCTTCGTTATCGACCCTCGCAAAGAGCGTATTGCTGTTGCGGAAGCACACAAATTACACATTCCACTTGTTGGTATCGTTGATACAAACTGTGACCCGGATGAAATCGATGTAGTTATTCCTGCGAATGACGATGCAATCCGTGCTGTTAAATTATTAACAGGTAAAATGGCAGATGCTATCTTAGAAGCTAAACAAGGCGAAGAAACAGCAACTGAAACAACTACTGCTTAATAAGTAAAAAAGGTTGCTTATTCAGTAAGAAAAAGGTGATAAGAGGATAATGCCTTTTATCCCTTTTTTTTGCACTAAATAAACATACATAAAATCACTGTACGTAATGTCTTTTTAAAAAGGTATGGTCGATTTTTAAGGGATGAAAATCATCAGCTAGTTTAGTTCCGTCAAATTGACTGAAAAAGTGGATGTTTTTTCGGAAAAATTGTCAAGACTCGTTATTTTCTTTGATGATAACAAGTATTTTTTGGCAATAATGGGTAAAGATTGAATAAACTGCATTTAATTTGAGGAGGATATATATTATGGCAATCACTGCACAATTAGTTAAAGAATTGCGTGAAAAAACTGGTGCCGGTATGATGGACTGTAAAAAGGCACTTGTACAAACAGAAGGCGATATGGAAAAAGCAATCGATTTCCTACGTGAAAAAGGAATTGCAAAAGCTGCTAATAAAGGCGACCGTATTGCTGCTGAAGGTTTAACTTCAATCGTTGTAGAAGGAAACCAAGCGGTTATTCTAGAAGTGAACTCAGAAACTGATTTCGTTGCTAAAAACGAAGGCTTCCAAAATCTTGTTAAAGAATTAGCTGCATTCCTTCTTGCTAACAAACCTGAAAGCGTTGAAGCAGCTCTTGAGCAAACAATGGAAAATGGAGCAAAAGTTGCAGATCATATCAATGCTGCTGTTGCTAAAATCGGGGAAAAATTAACTCTTCGTCGTTTCCAAGTCGTTTCTAAAACAGATAACGACGCATTTGGTGCATACCTTCACATGGGTGGACGTATCAGCGTACTATCAGTTCTTGAAGGTACAACTGACGAAGAGGCAGCTAAAGGCGTTTCAATGCATATCGCTGCAATTAACCCTAAATATATCTCTCGCGACCAAGTAGATGCTAGTGAATTAGACCGCGAACGCGAAGTTCTTACGCAGCAAGCACTTAATGAAGGAAAACCTGAAAAAATCGTTGCGAAAATGGTTGAAGGACGTATCAATAAATTCTACGAAGAAATCTGTGTTAACGAACAAGCTTTCGTTAAGAACCCTGATCAAAAAGTGGGACAATTCGTTGAATCAAAAGGCGGAAAAATCCAATCATTCGTTCGTTATGAAGTAGGGGAAGGTCTTGAAAAACGTCAAGAAAACTTTGCTGAAGAAGTAATGAACCAAGTTAAAAAAGACTAATTGTCAGATAATTAATAATGGGGAACACTCTTGTGTTCCCTATTTTTTGAAATATCATGAATTTTTGGTAGTATTGCAAGAAAGCATGATGAACGAATGAAAAGATTACATAGTTGGAGGTTCTCATGAGTAACGCTAAATATAAACGTGTCGTTCTAAAACTAAGTGGCGAAGCATTAGCCGGTGAAGAAGGATTTGGAATTAACCCTGCAGTAATTAAATCTATTGCTGAACAAGTCAAGGAAGTGGCTGAGCTTGATGTGGAAGTGGCTGTTGTTGTCGGCGGCGGAAACATTTGGCGCGGGAAAATAGGCAGTGAAATGGGCATGGATCGTGCTAATGCCGATTATATGGGTATGCTGGCTACAGTCATGAACTCATTGGCATTACAAGACAGCCTTGATCAGCTTGGAATTGAAACGCGCGTGCAAACTTCCATTGAAATGAGACAAGTCGCAGAACCTTACATTAGACGCCGTGCAATCAGGCATCTAGAGAAAAAGAGAGTGGTGATTTTTGCAGCTGGTACAGGTAATCCATACTTCTCAACGGATACCACTGCCGCCCTGCGTGCTGCTGAAATTGAAGCTGATGTCATCTTGATGGCGAAGAATAATGTGGATGGCGTTTACAATGCAGATCCGGTTAAGGACAAAAATGCAGTGAAGTATGATGAACTTTCCTATCTTGATGTGATTAAAGAAGGGTTAGAAGTAATGGATTCAACTGCGTCCTCATTATGCATGGATAATGATATTCCATTGATCGTCTTCTCGATCATGGAAAAAGGTAATATTAAACGGGCCGTTTTAGGCGAAACGCTTGGAACTATTGTAAGGGGGAAATAAAAGATGCCGAAACAAGTTATTTCGAATGCGAAAACGAAAATGGAAAAAGCCATTGGAGCGTACACACGTGAATTAGCAAGCATCCGTGCCGGAAGGGCAAACGCCTCATTGCTAGATAGAATCTCGATTGATTATTATGGTTCGCCGACACCAGTTAATCAGGTGGCTGGTATTTCTGTCCCGGAAGCTAGACTATTAGTAATTCAACCATATGATAAAACGGTATTGGGTGAAATCGAAAAGGCGATTTTGAAATCAGACTTAGGCTTAAATCCTTCTAATGATGGATCGATCATCAGGATAGCCATCCCGGCGTTAACTGAAGAGCGCAGAAAAGAGCTTGTGAAAGTTGTGAAAAAAGAAGCGGAAGAAGCGAAAATAGCTGTCCGTAATGTGCGTCGCGATGCTAATGATGATTTGAAAAAGCTTGAAAAAAGTGGTGAAATCACTGAAGATGATTTACGTGGCTATGCTGATGACATCCAAAAGATGACAGATGGAAATATCACGAAAATCGATGAAATTACAAAAGATAAAGAAAAAGAAATTTTGGAAGTATAATTTCCATTGAAGAATTGATTAAATAAAGAGGGCCGAATCCATACTGGGTCATGTCTTGGTTCTAACATATAGGTGTGCTTAAAGGAGAAAACTGTTATAATAAGGTTTCTCCGATAATGATTACTCCTTGAGTTAGTATGTTGCATGCAAACGTTGGAGGTGGTCCTTTTTTTGCATTTTTCATGGTAATCATAACCGGTTTTAGAAAAAAAGAAGTAATGATTTCTCCCTTTCTAGCTTCTAATGAAGAAATAATTTTCATAATAATAATATGAGAACCAGTTTTTTTTTGATATTATAATATAGATTCTTTTTAAGCGGCAGAAAGCTTGATATACATAGTGCACGAAAAACTTTGCCTTTGTAGAGAGATAAGTACAACCTGATGGGGGACTAACATATGTATTCACTTTGGAAGCGTTTCGTTAAAAAAGATGCTTCTTCCGATGTAACAAATAGGATTCAGCATATTAAACAGTTTGATGTTCCTCAGCATATCGCCATCATTATGGATGGGAACGGCCGTTGGGCCAAAAAGCGTGCATTGCCACGTGTGGCGGGTCATCATGAAGGTATGAAAACCGTTCGTAGAATTACGAAAGTTGCCAATAAATTAGGGGTCAAAACTTTGACAGTCTATGCGTTTTCCACTGAAAATTGGAAACGTCCGAAAAGTGAAGTCGACTTTTTGATGAAGCTTCCACAGGAATTTCTTGGGACATTTTTACCCGAGCTCATTTCCGAAAATGTAAGAGTTGAAATGATAGGGGATTTGTCTCTCATTCCGTCACATACTCAAAGTGCCGTTAAACGGGCAATGGAAGACACGAAAGGCAATGATGGGATGATTCTGAATTTTGCCCTGAATTATGGAAGCCGCGGGGAAATTGTATCTGCAGTGAATAGCATCATTCAAGATGCTAAGAATGGTATAATAAAGGGAAATGTAACTGAGGAAATGCTATCCAGTTACCTGATGACCAAACATTTGTCGGATCCTGATTTACTGATCCGTACAAGCGGTGAAATCCGTTTAAGTAATTTCATGCTTTGGCAGGCGGCTTATACTGAAATGTGGTTTACTGAGGTGTTATGGCCGGATTTTAGTGAAGAGCATTTATTGCAGGCAGTTGAGGAGTATCAAAAGCGTTCACGAAGATTCGGTGGCGTTTAATGTAGAAGGCGAGGAAAATGGAATAATGAAACAACGAATTATTACGGCGGTCGTAGTTGCCGCTATCTTCATTCCACTAGTCATTTTAGGGGGCACTCCCTTTTTACTGACGGTTTATCTGTTAGGGTCAATTGGTTTGTATGAACTGATGAAAATGAAAAAGTTACGTGTACTGTCTTTTGAAGCATTTCTTTCACACATATTATTGTGGGTGCTTTTATTGCCTAATGAGCATACTGCTTTTTTAGCAGAAATAAATTACGATAAAGTTCAAGTCTTCTTAATCGGGGTTTTGCTGCTGTTACTTTATACAGTCGTTTCAAAAAACCGTTTCACTTTTGATGACGCAGGCTTTCTAGTGATTTCAATCCTATACTTGGGGATAGGTTTCTACTACCTATTTGAAACACGTGACTCTTTGGGGTTGGGGCTGATCTATATCCTGCTTACCCTATTTACGATCTGGGCAACCGATTCCGGAGCCTACTTCATTGGTAAATCACTTGGTAAAAGAAAGCTTTGGCCAGAAATAAGTCCAAACAAGACGGTAGAAGGATTTATCGGCGGGTTATTTTCCGCTATGGTAGTGGGTGTTCTATTTTACGTCTTCTCCAACCTTGACTACACGTTATTACAATTATTATTGATTTCATTAATCATTGGGGTATTCGGGCAATTGGGTGATCTGGTCCAATCGGCGTATAAACGTCATTATGGCGTTAAAGATTCAGGGAAGCTTCTCCCGGGACATGGAGGAATTTTGGACAGGCTTGATAGCGTGATATTCATTTTACCGATTTTGCATTTATTGCATGTTTTATAATATAAATATAGGCAAGCGTTATTGAATTAGGAGATGAACAATTTGAAAAATATCAGCCTTTTGGGCGCGACAGGATCGATTGGTCAACAAACAGCGGATGTAGTTAGGTCCCATCCTGATCAATTCAAGATCGTGGCGCTTTCTGCTGGAAAGAATATAGAATTGGTCAGGACTTATATACAAGAGTTTGAACCGAAACTGGTTTCAGTCCAGACGGAAGAAGATTATCATGTTTTGAAAAGTGAATTCTCCAGCCGCAAAGATATCGAGTTCATGTATGGAGATGAGGGATTGACTGCTGTTGCCGTTTATGGTCAGGCTTCGATATTGGTCAATGCTGTCATCGGAAGCGTGGGTCTTTATCCGACACTTCAAGCAATAAAGGCTAAAAAAGATATTGCTATCGCCAACAAGGAGACTTTGGTGACGGCAGGTCATTTGGTCATAAGTGAAGCAAAAAAAGCGGGGGCCAGATTGCTGCCGGTTGACAGTGAGCATTCCGCTATTTTTCAGGCATTGCAAGGTGAAAAGGAAAAAAATATAGAACGCCTAGTCATTACCGCTTCGGGAGGCAGTTTTCGAGATCGGACCAGGGAAGAATTGAAGGATGTAACGGTGGAAGAGGCACTGAACCATCCGAACTGGTCAATGGGAGCTAAAATCACGATCGATTCAGCATCAATGATGAATAAGGGATTGGAAGTAATTGAGGCCCACTGGCTATTCGATCTTCCCTACGATAAAATTGATGTATTGCTACATAAGGAGAGCATCATCCATTCCATGGTTGAGTTTCATGACTCCAGCGTAATAGCACAACTGGGGACACCGGATATGCGGGTGCCGATACAATATGCACTTACTTATCCAGACCGTATTCCGCTAGCAGGACGCAAACGACTTAATCTTGCTGAAGCAGGCAAACTGCATTTTAGCGATATGGATTTCACCAGATACCCTTGTTTGCAATTCGCCTATAAAGCAGGTAAAATGGGCGGAACGATGACTACTGTGTTGAATGCCGCCAATGAAGCCGCAGTCTCTGCATTCTTATCTGGAAAGATAACCTTCCTTGAGATTGAAACGTTAATTGAAAAAGCGCTGAATCAGCATTCCGTCATAGCCCTTCCAGATTTAGAAACGATTCAGGAAGTCGATAATATGACAAGGCAGTATATAGAATCTTTAGTGAAAGATAGGTGACCGGAACATGCAGACTTTAGAAACGATTATAGCGTTCATCATCATTTTTGGAGCTCTAGTATTTTTCCATGAGCTTGGGCACTTAGTGTTTGCAAAGCGAGCAGGAATTTTATGCCGTGAGTTCGCAATCGGTTTCGGGCCAAAAGTATTCACATATAAAAAGAAGGAAACCGTATATACCATTCGATTGCTCCCTCTTGGCGGGTACGTGCGTATGGCTGGTGAAGACGCAGAAAATATTGAATTGAAGCCCGGCTATCGGGTGGGATTAATGTTTGATAATGAAGAGAATGTTACAAAAATCATTTTGAACAATAAAGATAAATATCCTGATATTCGTCTTGTGGAAGTTGAAGTGATCGACCTTGATCATAAACTTATCCTTACTGGTTATGAGGAGGGCGAGGAAGATACACTAAAAACGTTTGCCATTCATAAAGAAGCGGTGATCGTTGAAAATGGTGTAGAGAACCAGATTGCTCCTTTTGACCGGCAATTTGCCTCAAAGTCGCTTGGACATCGTTTCCTGACGATTGTAGCTGGACCGGCAATGAATTTCGTTTTGGCTTTTGTCATTTTTGTGTTGATTGGCCTGTTTCAAGGAGTCGTGGTGGATGAAGCGAAACTTGGTGAGTTGACTCCAGATGGTTCGGCAGTAAATGCCGGCTTAAAATCGGGGGATGTCATTCAATCCATAGAAGGGACGGAAGTCTCCACTTGGGGAGATGTTCAGGAAAGCATTCAAAAGAATCCTGGGCAAGAGATCGAGTTCGTCGTTGACAGGGACGGGAAAACATTAGAAGTTCCGGTTGTTCCACAAGAAGTGGAGAGGGAAGGGAAGAAAATCGGCATTATCGGTGTTTACCCTCCGGTTGAAAAAGCACCGATTAAAGCTATACAATATGGTTTTACAGAAACGTATTTTTGGACAAAACAAATCTTCATCATCCTTGGTGACCTCGTAACGGGTGGATTTACGATCGACAGTTTATCTGGTCCTGTAGGAATATATAAATCAACTGAGGAAGTAGCGAAACAAGGTTTATTCACGTTAATGAAATGGGCAGGGCTGCTCAGCATTAACCTGGGAATCATGAACCTGCTTCCGCTGCCGGCATTGGATGGGGGAAGGCTGTTATTCTTTGTGGTCGAATTCTTAAGAGGGAAACCAATTGACCGTCAAAAAGAAGGAATGGTTCACTTCATCGGCTTTGCGTTGCTGATGTTATTGATGATTGTCGTTACATGGAATGACATCCAGCGGTTCTTCCTGTAAGACATGTTTGGACAGTGCAAAAAAGGCCAGCAGATTTATCTGTTGGCCGTTTTCTTATCTGAAGGGATTTCCTAGTTTTTTAACCGTTTTGGGGAAATTGTTTGTTTTCTAGGGAAATCGTAAGTATAATCGAGAATGAGTATATTAAATTAGCTTTTCTGAATAACGCGGAAAGTCTTTTTTGTATGAAATGACCGTATTCAAGTTACGGTATGAATTTTACCGTAGCCGCAATTAATTTAAAGGAAATATTGAAGAGGTGCAGATATGAAACAAAGTATGACGTTGATCCCTACATTGAGGGAAGTGCCTGCAGATGCTGAAATCAAAAGTCATCAGCTGCTATTACGTGCAGGATTTATGAGACAAAACTCCAGCGGGGTTTATAGTTTTATGCCGCTTGGAAAGAAGGTGCTTCAAAAGGTTGAGGCTATCGTTCGGGAAGAGATGGAAAATGCTGGAGCAGTAGAACTATTGATGCCGGCTTTACAACAAGCCGAATTCTGGCAGGAATCTGGACGCTGGTATACTTATGGTCCAGAGTTGATGCGGCTTAAGGATCGTAACAACCGTGAATTTGCGCTTGGTGCCACACATGAAGAAGTGATAACCAGCTTAGTTCGTGATGAGGTGAAATCATATAAGCGTCTTCCATTAACGGTTTACCAGATCCAAACCAAATTCCGTGATGAAAAAAGACCGCGTTTCGGATTGTTGCGTGGACGTGAGTTCATCATGAAGGATGCTTATTCTTTCCATGCTAATCAAGAAAGCCTGGATGCTGTTTATAAAAATTTATATGCGGCATATTCGAATATATTCAGCCGTTGTGGGTTGAACTTCCGTGCCGTCATTGCCGATTCGGGGGCAATGGGTGGTAAGGATACACATGAATTCATGGTCCTGTCTGAAATAGGGGAGGATACCATCGCTTATTCGGATAGTTCCGATTATGCAGCTAATATTGAAATGGCACCTGTGAGCGTAAAATATGAAAAAAGCTCCGAAGAACAAATTGCACTTGAAAAAATCCATACACCAGGTCAAAAAACGATTGAAGAAGTTGCTTCATTCTTGAATACTAGTGCAGAGAAACTAATTAAATCGTTATTGTTTAAAGTGGATGAAAAGTATGTGCTTGTTTTGGTACGAGGAGATCATGAAGTCAATGATATCAAGCTGAAGAATTTCTATAACGCTTCAATCGTTGAATTGGTCGATCCAAATGAGACGAAAGAAGTCTTAGGATGTACAATTGGATCTCTTGGACCAATCAATGTCACTTCTGAAGTTGAAGTGATTGCGGATGTTGCCGTCGAGGCCATGGTTAATGGAATTTGTGGTGCAAATGAGGAAGACCACCATTATGTGAACGTAAATCCCGCTCGTGATTTTAACGTGGCCAATTATATAGATCTTCGTTTCATCCAAGAGGGTGACCCATCACCGGACGGAAACGGAATAATTAAATTTGCCAAAGGGATTGAGGTAGGCCACGTATTCAAACTGGGAACTAAATATTCCGAAGCTATGAATGCGACATTCCTGGATGAGAATGGACGGACGCAGCCTATGATCATGGGCTGTTATGGCATTGGTGTTTCCCGTACACTTGCCGCTGTTGCTGAACAATTCAACGATGAAAAAGGATTGGTCTGGCCAACGAATTTGGCGCCATACCAAGTCCATTTGATTCCAATCAATATGAAGGATGAGGCTCAGGCTGCCCTTGCAGAAGATTTATATAATGATCTAAAGGCACAAGGCATGGAAGTTCTTATGGATGATCGTCAAGAACGTGCGGGCGTGAAATTCGCAGACTCTGACTTGATCGGTCTTCCTGTCAGGGTGACTGTTGGTAAAAAGGCATCCGACGGAATCGTCGAAGTGAAAATTCGTAAAACGGGTGAGGTTCTTGAAATTGAAAGATCTGAACTGACTCAAAAGCTTCACGAAATAATGGCATAATTTAAAATAGCGGAATTAGGCATCATTCACTTGGATGATGCCTTTCCTTTTCATGGATTTGGATACTAGTGAAACATTCATGATATGTTATAATAGCCTCTGGTATCAAAAGAAAATGATAGTGAAAAATAAGAGATAGTAGATAGGGGAGAGAGGGAATGGATCAAAATCCAAATAGCGGTAGAGAGAGATTTCAACTCTTGCTCCAGCAAATGGACTTGACTGAGGATGCCTTTGTGAATTATTTCATAGGTGCCGAAATTGATAAGCTCTCAATCGAGAGGGAGTCCAAAACATGGCATTTTGCTTTTAATATACCTGCATTAATTCCTTGCAGTGTTCATACAAGACTTGCTACTCATCTAGCAAGTACGTTTTCCCATATTGCGAAGGTCACATTCAACTTGAACGTAGCTAATCCGCAAGTGACGGAACAATTGGTAAAAGAGTATTGGAAAAACTGCATCGGCGAGCTTGAAGGCATGTCTCCGGCACTGTTATCACTTCTAAATGAACAAGTGCCAACGGTGAATGGATATAAGGTTATCGTTAGCGCCCGAAATGATACGGAGGCTGGTCAGTTGAAACGAAAATACTCCGGCATCATTTCGAATATCTACCAAACATTCGGTTTTCCTCCGTTGACACTTGAAGCGGAAGTGAAGGAAACGGTTTCGAATCCTGATTACCAGAAGTTTTTAGAAGAGAAACAAAAGGAAGACGCAGAAAAGGGACTTGCTGCCCTAGTGGAAATGCAGAAAAAAGAATCGGAAAAAGGCGGCGACGATGCCGTCTACGACGGACCGGTTAAAATTGGCTATACGATTAAAGAAGATGCGGATTTCCGCAGAATTGAACAAATTATTGATGAAGAGCGCAGGATTGCTATCGAAGGCTTCGTATTTGATGCAGAAGTGCGTGAGTTACGAAGCGGACGAAGCCTGTTGACTTTTAAAGTCACTGATTATACGAGCTCGATATTGGTCAAAATGTTTTCGCGTGATAAAGAAGATGCTGCAATACTTGCCCGAGTGAAAAAAGGGATGTGGGTACGTGCCCAAGGCAGCATCCAAAATGATACATTCGTACGTGACCTTGTAATGATCGCAAATGATATAAATGAAATTTCTAAACAAGGACGGCAGGATAAGGCTCCAGAAGGGGAAAAGCGTGTAGAACTGCATATGCATACCCCAATGAGCCAGATGGATGCAGTGACACCTACTTCTGCACTTGTTGCCCAGGCTGCAAAGTGGGGGCATAAGGCCGTGGCCATTACAGATCATGCGGGAGCACAATCATTCCCTGAAGCTTATAGTGCCGGGAAAAAGAATGGTATCAAAATCCTTTATGGTGTCGAAGTGAATCTTGTAGATGATGGTGTACCCATTGTTTATAATGAGGCTCATATCGCTTTGGCAGATGCCACCTATGTTGTATTTGACGTAGAGACGACAGGCCTGTCAGCCGTTTATGATACGATCATTGAATTTGCTGCAGTGAAAATTCGTGACGGTGACATCATTGATCGATTCGAGTCATTTGCGAATCCGCATCACCCACTATCCAATACGACGATAGAATTGACTGGAATCACTGATGATCTTGTAGAAAATGCTCCGGAAGTCTCGGAAGTACTAGAAAAGTTCAAGGAATGGGCGGGCGATGCGATTCTGGTTGCCCACAACGCAGCCTTCGATATGGGGTTTTTGAATATAGGCTATAAAAACCTTGGTTATCCTAAAGCTTCCAATCCTGTTCTTGATACATTGGAACTTGCCCGTTTCTTATACCCGGAGTTTAAAAATCACCGGTTAAATACATTATGTAAAAAGTTCGATATTGATTTGACCCAGCATCATAGGGCCATTTATGACGCCGAAGCTACAGGTTACCTTATGCTGAAGATGCTAAAGGATGCAATGGAAAAGGAGATTACCCATCATGATCAACTTAATGACAATATGGGTAAAGGAAATGCTTATCAGCGTTCCCGGCCGTCCCATTGTACGCTGATCGCGCAAACACAGGCTGGCTTAAAAAACCTTTTCAAATTAGTTTCAATATCACACATCGATTATTTCTATCGTGTGCCCCGACTACCACGCTCACAACTTAAAAAGTATCGTGAAGGAATCTTGGTCGGATCGGGATGTGATAAAGGGGAAGTTTTTGAAGGGATGATGCAGAAGGGTTTTGAGGAAGTCGTCGATATCGCCGAATTCTACGATTATCTTGAAATCCATCCGAAGGAAGTGTATCAGCATTTGATTGAGCTTGAATATGTACGGGATGATAAATCATTAGAAACGATCATCTCCAATATCGTCAAGCTTGGTGAAAAATTGGATAAGCCAGTCGTAGCCACGGGAAATGTGCATTATTTGGATCCGAATGATAAAATTTACCGTAAAATCCTAGTGAATTCACAAGGTGGCGCAAATCCGCTGAATCGTCATAAGCTTCCTGACGTACATTTTCGGACAACAGATGAAATGCTACGGGAATTCTCCTTCCTCGGTACTGAGAAAGCCAAAGAGGTCGTGGTAACCAACACGAATAAAGTCGCTGATATGATTGAGGAAATCAAGCCAATCAAGGATGAGTTATACACACCTAAAATTGAAGGTGCAGAAGAAGAGATGCGTGAAATGAGTTATGGCATGGCAAGGAAGATTTATGGAGAGAACCTGCCGGAAATCGTGGAAGCCCGTCTTGAGAAAGAATTGAAAAGCATCATTGGCCACGGTTTTGCCGTTATTTATTTGATTTCTCACAAACTTGTTAAAAAATCCTTGAATGATGGTTATCTAGTTGGCTCAAGGGGATCGGTTGGATCATCTTTCGTAGCCACCATGACTGAAATTACAGAGGTGAATCCGCTTCCGCCGCATTATGTATGTCCGGAGTGCAAGAAATCCGAATTCTTCAATGACGGTTCTGTAGGTTCCGGGTTTGACCTGCCAGATAAAGACTGTCCCGATTGTGGCATTGCTTATACAAAAGACGGGCATGATATCCCGTTTGAAACTTTCCTTGGATTTAAAGGGGATAAGGTTCCGGATATTGACTTGAACTTCTCTGGTGAATATCAGCCGAAGGCCCATAACTATACGAAGGTCTTATTCGGTGAAGAATATGTATATCGTGCCGGAACGATTGGTACGGTCGCTGAAAAAACGGCTTATGGATATGTAAAAGGGTATTCCTCTGATAATAACATCCATATGCGTGGAGCCGAGACTGATCGCCTTGTTGCCGGTTGTACTGGTGTGAAAAGGACGACTGGACAGCACCCGGGCGGAATTATCGTTGTTCCGGATTATATGGATATCTATGATTTCACACCAATTCAGTTCCCTGCGGATGACAGGAATTCTGAGTGGAAAACAACTCACTTTGATTTCCATTCCATTCACGATAATATTTTGAAACTTGATATACTTGGTCACGATGATCCGACTGTAATCCGGATGCTTCAAGATTTAAGTGGCATCGATCCAAAGACCGTTCCCACCGATGATCCAGAAGTAATGAAAATATTCAGCAGTACTGAATCTTTAGGAGTTACCGAAGAACAGATCATGTGTAAAACGGGTACGCTTGGCATTCCGGAATTTGGTACGCGTTTTGTCCGGCAGATGCTTGAAGATACGAAACCAACGACATTTTCCGAGCTTGTTCAGATTTCAGGGCTTTCCCACGGTACGGATGTATGGCTGAGCAATGCACAGGAACTGATCCACAACCGCATATGTACACTAAGTGAGGTTATAGGCTGCCGGGATGATATTATGGTCTATCTGATATACCAAGGTCTAGATCCTTCCCTAGCGTTTAAAATCATGGAATCTGTACGTAAAGGGAAAGGGCTCTCGGAGGAATTCGAAGAGGAAATGAGGAAAAATGAGGTGCCGGAATGGTATATCGATTCATGTAAGAAGATTAAATACATGTTCCCGAAAGCCCATGCTGCAGCTTATGTCTTAATGGCTGTCCGGATTGCCTATTTTAAAGTGCATCTGCCTTTATTGTATTATGCAGCCTATTTCACAGTACGTGCCGATGATTTTGAAATCGACGCCATGACACGGGGATCGCAAGCGATCAAATCAAAAATGGAAGAAATCATGGTAAAGGGATTGGATGCATCCACAAAGGAAAAGAATACATTGACGGTCCTTGAACTTGCTTTGGAAATGTGTGAACGCGGATTTTCATTCGCTAAAGTGGACTTGTACAAATCCAGTGCAGATCAATTCTTAATTGAAGGAAATACTTTGATACCGCCTTTCAATTCGATACCTGGTCTCGGAACGAATGCGGCGATCAATATCGTCAATGCGCGGAAAAATGGTGAATTCCTCTCAAAAGAAGATCTTCAACAACGGGGGAAGGTTTCGAAGACCATCCTTGAATATCTTGATAAACAAGGCTGTCTGGAGTCATTGCCTGAACAAAATCAGTTATCTTTATTTTAAAGAGGAAACTGATTTCAAAAAGGAAGAAACAGACAAGGTATTTGCATAAAAATCTTGATTATGGTATATTTTTATTGGAAATACTAAGAGGAACCAATGGCAAGAGTGGGGAAACCCACTCTTTCGTGTTGTATTGACCATTTAATTTTGAATCCGAAACCAAGCGCATACAACGCACGTATGGAGGAAACAAATGAGTAAAAAGGTAACGGAAGTCGTAGAGGAATTAGCATTACCAATTCTTGAAGAATTGCAGCTTGAATTAGTCGAAGTGGAGTATGTGAAGGAAGGTAAAAGCTGGTTCCTTCGAGTGTACATTGATAAAGAAACAGGCGTAGATATTGATGATTGCGGAAATGTGAGTGAAAAACTCAGTGAAAAGCTTGATGAGGTTGATCCGATTCCACAAAATTATTTTCTCGAAGTTTCATCACCCGGAGCTGAAAGGCCTCTGAAAAAAGAGAAGGATTTCCTTAATGCTATCGGTAAAAATGTTTACATAAAAACATACGAGCCCATTTTAGATGAAAAAGAATTCGAAGGAATCTTAACCAGTTTCGATGGTGAAGAAGTGACACTCGAAGTCAGAATCAAGACAAGAAAGAAAACGATCGTCATACCATTCGAAAAGGTAGCCAAAGCAAGATTGGCGATTACCTTCTCATAAGTCAAGCAAATCATTAATTTAAATATCCGTAAGGGGGATCACCATGGGCAATGAGTTATTGGATGCTCTCTATATTTTAGAACACGAAAAAGGAATTTCCAGGGAGGTTTTGATCGACGCGATTGAATCTGCCCTTATATCGGCATATCGCCGTAACTTTAACCAAGCACAAAATGTACGTATCGACTTGAATCTTGGTAAAGGAACTATGCGTGTATTTGCCAGAAAAGACGTTGTTGACGAAGTGTTCGATTCGCGTCTGGAAATTTCTGTTGAAGAAGCAAGAGCAATTGATCCCAACTATCAGTTAGAGGATATTGTCGAAATGGAAGTAACACCTAAGGATTTCGGCCGTATTGCTGCACAAACAGCAAAACAAGTCGTTACTCAAAGGGTGCGTGAAGCGGAACGAGGCATCATTTATGCCGAATTCATCGATCGTGAAGAGGATATCATGACTGGCATCGTTCAACGCCAGGATTCCCGATTCATTTATGTCAGCCTAGGTAAAATCGAAGCTTTGCTCCCGGTGAATGAGCAAATGCCGAATGAACAGTATAAACCTCATGATCGCATTAAAGTTTTCATCACTAAAGTTGAAAAGACTTCCAAGGGCCCGCAAATTTTTGTATCCCGTTCACATCCTGGCCTTTTAAAACGTTTATTCGAAATCGAAGTGCCTGAAATTTTTGATGGAACAGTAGAAATTAAGTCAGTTGCCCGCGAAGCAGGCGACCGTTCAAAAATCTCCGTGCATTCCGATAACGAAGAAGTCGATCCTGTCGGTTCCTGTGTAGGACAAAAAGGTCAGCGCGTTCAAGCCATCGTCAACGAATTGAAAGGTGAAAAGATCGATATCGTTAAATGGTCGGAGAATCCGGTCATTTTCGTTGCGAATGCTTTAAGCCCTTCAAAAGTACTTGAAGTTATTGTTAAAGAAGAGGAAAAGGCGACGACTGTAATCGTTCCGGATTATCAACTTTCCCTGGCAATTGGTAAGCGTGGACAAAATGCCCGTTTAGCTGCCAAGCTTACAGGCTGGAAAATTGATATCAAGAGTGAAACGGAAGCCCGCGAAGCTGGTATTTATCCTGTGGAAGAACAGGAATTCCTTTTGAGCAGAGATAGTTATGTTACTGAAGAGGAAACAGATTTCGAAGAGGATAACGAGTAATTCGAGGTGAAAAAAGATGAATAGCCGAAAAAAAATCCCGATGCGTAAATGTGTGGCTACAGGCGAAATGAAGCCGAAGAAAGAACTCATTCGCATCGTTCGATCTAAAGAAGGGGAAGTCAGCCTTGATCCGACCGGAAAGAAATCGGGAAGGGGAGCTTATTTGACTCTTGATCGGGATGTTATCGAGCTGGCCAAAAAGAAAAATGTGCTGGCTAATCACCTTAGTACCCAAATCGATTCTTCCCTTTATGAACAAATGCTTGAATTAGTGAATAAGGAGAAAAACTAACATCATGACCCAACAACAACAATGGATGTCTCTATTAGGTTTGGCCAATCGAGCACGCAAGCTAATTTCGGGTGAAGAATTAGTGGTTAAAGAGATTAGAAGCGGTAATGCCAAAGTTGTTATTTTATCCGCGGACGCTTCAAAAAACACTGAAAAAAAAATATCTGATAAGTGCGCATTTTATCAGGTTCCTTTAAAAAGAGTCGAAAGCAGGTCAATGCTCGGCCATGCGATAGGTAAGGATGCTAGAGTTGCCGTCGCAGTTCTGGATGAAGGTTTTGCACAAAAACTCCGAACGCTGCTCGATTAAATTTTACGGGGGTGAACGTATGACAAAATTGCGTGTATATGAATATGCAAAACAGAAGAACGTTTCAAGCAAGGATGTAATAAATAAACTTAAAGAAATGAATATAGAGGTAACAAACCATATGACAGCATTAGACGATTCAACTGTAAATAAATTAAACGATTCAATCAAACCTAAAAACGAAGATAAAAGCCAAGCTGCTGAACCAAAAGCTAACGCTACGGTCGCAAAGTACGAAGCTGAAGCGGATGAAAAGAGCACAGTCAATAAAGAAAAACTGAAGAAGAAACCACCAGTTAAACCTGTAGGGACGAAAAAACCAACAGGTCAGTTCAACAAGGGTCGCAATAACAAGAATAAAAATAATAAACAAAGACAACAAGCGCCTCAGGCACCTGTTACAAAACGTAAAGAAAGAGAACTTCCAGAGAAAATTACGTTTTATGAGTCTTTGACGGTTATGGAACTTGGAAAAAAACTTCACCGTGAACCTTCTGAAATCATTAAAAAGCTCTTTATGCTTGGTGTTATGGCTACAATCAACCAAACTTTGGATAAAGATGCAATAGAATTGATTTGTGCGGAATACGGTGTAGTCGCCGAAGAAGAGATTCGTGTCGACCTAACAGACCTTGAATCACTTGTCACTGAGGACGCTTCTGAAGATTTGATTGAACGTCCAGCTGTCGTGACGATCATGGGGCACGTTGACCATGGTAAAACGACATTGCTTGATTCTATACGCCATACAAAAGTTACTGAAGGCGAAGCGGGCGGAATCACTCAGCATATCGGTGCTTATCAAGTTAAAGTTAACGATAAGAAAATAACATTCCTGGATACACCAGGCCATGCTGCGTTTACAACAATGCGTGCCCGCGGTGCACAAGTTACCGATATCACCATTCTTGTCGTTGCTGCGGATGATGGCGTTATGCCTCAAACGATTGAAGCGATCAACCATGCTAAAGCGGCAGAAGTTCCAATTATCGTTGCTGTCAATAAGATGGATAAAGAAGCTGCCAATCCGGACCGTGTCATGCAAGAATTGACAGAACATGGTTTAGTTTCTGAAGCATGGGGCGGAGACACAATTTTCGTACCAATTTCAGCTAAAAACGGTGAGGGTATCGATAGCTTGCTTGAAATGATTCTTCTTGTCAGTGAAGTGGAGGAGTATAAAGCGAATCCAACTCGTAAAGCAAATGGAACGGTTATCGAAGCGCGTTTGGATAAAGGGCGCGGATCGGTTGCCACTTTGCTTGTTCAAAACGGAACGTTGAAAATCGGTGATCCGATTGTTATCGGTAATACATTCGGACGTGTTCGTGCTATGGTTAACGATCTTGGACGCCGTGTTAAGGATGCAGGTCCTTCAACGCCGGTTGAAATCACTGGATTGAACGAAGTGCCACAGGCCGGCGATCGTTTCATCGTCTTTGAAGATGAGAAAACGGCCCGTCAAGTTGGGGAAGTGCGTGCACAGAGACAACTTGCTTCACAACGTAATGAAAAATCCCGTGTAACCCTAGATACATTGTTCGAGCAAATGAAAGAAGGGGAAATTAAAGAATTAAACATCATTTTAAAAGCTGATGTTCAAGGTTCTGCGGAAGCAGTAGCCGCTTCCCTGAATAAAATAGAAGTAGAAGGCGCTAAAGTGAAAATCATACACATTGGCGTCGGTGCCATTACAGAGTCTGACATCATCCTTGCTACAGCTTCGAATGCAATCGTCATCGGATTTAACGTCCGTCCTGACGTGAATGCGAAGCGTGCAGCTGAATCAGAAAATGTTGATGTCCGCCTTCACCGCATCATCTATAAAGCAATCGAAGAGATCGAGTCGGCTATGAAAGGGATGCTTGACCCTGAATTCGAAGAAAAAATTATCGGTCAGGCTGAAGTTCGTACGACTTTCAAAGTATCCAAGGTAGGTACGATTGCCGGTTCTTACGTTACAGAAGGAAAAATTACACGTGATAGCGGAATTCGCTTAATTCGTGAAGGTGTCGTCATTTACGAAGGTGAAATTGATGCATTGAAACGTTTTAAAGATGATGTAAAAGAAGTAGCAACGAACTATGAGTGCGGTATTACGATTAAAAATTACAACGACCTTAAAGAAGGCGATGTAATTGAAGCGTATGTAATGGAAGAGATCGAACGTAAATGATCGTTGGCTCTGTCCAATGTGAATGCATCATCCATGACACCCATTCTTTGAAAGAAAAAAGGGCCGTGCTTCAGCGTGTCATGACACGGCTTAAGCAGAAGTTCAATATTTCTGTAGCAGAGACCGATTTTCAGGATTTATGGCAGCGGACAAAGATTACTATCGTAACCGTAACATCATCAAGGAAGGCTACTGAACGGGAACTTCAAAATGCCCTTAAATTTCTAGATTCTTTTCCGGAACTAGAGCGAACAATAACAGATATAGACTGGCTTTAGGCTATCGAGGTGATATTATGAGCCTTCGTTCAAATCGTGTTGGCGAACAAATGAAAAAAGAGCTGAGTGAAATTATCGGCCGAAAAATTAAAGATCCAAGAATCGGATTTGTAACAGTCACGGATGTCGCGGTTACAGGCGATTTACAACAGGCAACAGTTTATATTTCCGTTTTGGGTGACCAGGAACAAAGGGAGAAAACCCTTCAAGGTCTAGCTAAGGCGAAAGGATTCATGCGTTCAGAAATTGGGCAGAGAATCCGCCTGCGCAAAACCCCTGAGCTGTTTTTTGAATTTGATGAATCGGTCGATTATGGTAATCGTATCGAGTCGTTGATTTCCCAAATCAATTCAGAGGATAAACCGGCTGAAAAAGACGAGGAATAAGCAAGCAGTAAAAGGAGGCCGACTCAATAAGTGCTTTGCACTTCTTGAAGTCGGTCTCTTTTTTTTGAAAACTGAATATGTAAAAAAGGAAAAACACCTTTCGGAATTGGAATTCATTTTGCTTTATGATAGTAGTTTAGGGTGTTTTATAAATGATGAGGTGAAAGCGTGAACGGTATTCTTCCATTATGGAAACCCAAGGGATTGACATCCCATGATTGTGTTTTTAAATTAAGAAAGATTTTAAAGACAAAAAAGGTTGGGCACACAGGTACTTTAGATCCTGATGTAACAGGGGTTTTGCCTATTTGTATCGGCAGGGCAACTAAGATAGCCGAATATTTGACAGAAGCCGGTAAAGCGTATGAAGGGGAAGTGACCCTTGGTTTTTCAACGACAACTGAAGACGCAAGCGGTGAAAAAGTGGAAGAGAAAAAGATTGATCAAGTGATTCAGCGTAAACGGATTCTTGAAGTGCTGGAATCATTGACTGGAAAAATTGAACAGACGCCGCCGATGTTTTCAGCGGTAAAAGTAAACGGGAAGAAGTTATATGAATATGCCCGTGCAGGGATAGAAGTGGAGAGGCCTACAAGGGAGGTCACCATCTATGAAATAACCCTTCTCGATGATCGTTCTGAATTTAAAGGGGAAACCATTTCTTTTCGTTTTCGCGTCAAATGCAGCAAGGGAACGTATATTCGAACGCTTGCAGTCATGATGGGTGAAGAACTGGGTTTTCCTGCCCATATGTCAGACTTGACACGTATTGAATCAGCAGGTTTTAAGCAGGAGGACTGTTTCACATTTGCTGAAGTGGAAGAGTTCATGGAAAGTGGACAAACGGATGAATTTCTGTTGCCTTTGGAGCGGGGATTATTTCATTTGCCCAAATTTCAGATTAGTGATAAAGTAGCAAAGAAAGTACTTAACGGTGCGGTATTGGAACAAACAAAGGATGTTGATGTTGAAAAAGGGAAGCCTTTTGTGATGGTCGATCCAGCTGATAAGGCCATTGCCATTTATCAAATACATCCGACAAAAGTGGGATTAATTAAACCTGTAAAAGTATTGGCACAAGAATTATAGACCGTTTTACCGCCGGAAAGAGGAGATTGAAAGGTGAAAGTGATCGCAATAGAGCATCCTCATCAATTTAATTCGGATGATTTTCCCGAGCTTGTAATGGCGCTTGGATTTTTTGATGGTATACATAAAGGTCATCAGATTGTTATTCAAACCGCCAAGAAAAAAGCCGATGAAATGAATCTTAAGTCAGCAGTCATGACATTTGACCCGCATCCTTCTGCAGTACTGGGTAGGAAAACGGAAAATATCCGCTATATCACTCCACTTGAAGATAAGGTGGATATCATAGAGTCGATGGAGATCGATTATTTATTCATTGTCCATTTCAGCAAGGAATTTGCTTCCGTACTGCCGGAACGGTTCGTTGACGAATACATTGCCGGGCTGAATGTCCGTCACGTAGTTGCAGGCTTTGATTATTCATACGGTCGCTATGGTCAAGGATCGATGGAAGATTTGCCTGTTTACGCACAGGGAAGGTTTTCGCAGACGGTCGTTGAAAAACAGACACTCGAAGATGAAAAGGTTAGCTCGACGAGAATCAGGGAAACTCTCGGTAATGGCAACTTTTCCGACTTTTATCATTTGGCTGGCCGCCGCTATTTAACGAAAGGTCATGTCGTTCATGGTGAAAAGCGGGGCAGGAAGCTGGGTTTCCCCACCGCTAATATTGAAGTAAGTGACGATTATATCTTCCCTGCTGCAGGCGTATATGCCGTCAGGATCAAAATAAGCGGTAAATGGTATAATGGAGTTTGCAATGTCGGCTACAAACCTACGTTCCACGAAGAAAAACCTAAGTATCCCACTGTAGAGGTTCATGCATTGGAGTTCTCGGGAGATATTTATGGCAACCAGGTATCGGTGGAGTGGCACACAAGACTTCGGAGTGAACAAAAATTTTCCGGACTTGAAGCATTAGTCGCTCAGATCGAAATAGATAAGCAAAATGCAATAGCCTATTTTGCAAAGCTTGAAGCATAAAAGACAAGACTTGCAATTTTAATGAAAAACATGTATTCTATTGTATGTATGAAAATAACCATTGCTTGGCTAGTCGAGACTCCGACGCTGGCTCGGTAATAGGTGATTTTACAGAATTTTAGGAGGAATAATAACATGGCAATTACACAAGTACGCAAAAACGAACTAATCGCTGAGTTCAGAACTCACGATACTGACACTGGATCTCCAGAAGTTCAAATCGCAGTATTAACAGAAGAAATCAACAACTTGAACGGTCACTTACGCACACACAAAAAAGACCACCATTCACGTCGCGGTCTTCTAAAAATGGTAGGTAAACGTCGTAATCTTTTAACTTACCTACGTAACAAAGACGTTACTCGTTACCGTACACTAATTAACAAATTAGGTCTACGTAGATAATTTTTTCAGGAAGGCGGGAAATTTCCCGCTTTTTTGATGTTAATCAAATGATTTGGACGTGTTCTACTTAAGGCTGGGCCTTCGTCCTTGGGACTCGGCAGGAGCCGGGTCCTTTTCCATTTATAAATGATCAGAATATACATAATCAAATGAATGAAATTTTTATTCATTTTACTGTTAATGC
The DNA here is from genome assembly GCF_006680105.1 of Bacillus sp. B4EP4a. NCBI lineage: Bacteria > Bacillati > Bacillota > Bacilli > Caryophanales > Bacillaceae > Bacillus > Bacillus sp. B4EP4a. The sequence continues at coordinate 60,854 of NZ_VHIK01000003.1, read as the reverse complement.
TTGTTTTTTTCGTGCATAATAGGAATAGTTTGGTTTTAACTCGAGTTCAGTTACTTTCACATATAAATGATTTAATCCAATACAGGTTTAGGTAAACTAAGCCTCTAAGTGAAGATTCAGAGAGGGGTTTAATAAATGGGACAGGAAAAACATACGTATTCATTTGACTGGGCCGGCCGTAATGTAACGGTAGAGATAGGGCAATTAGCCAAACAAGCGAACGGGGCAGTTTTAGTCCGTTATGGAGAAACTGCTGTATTAAGTACTGCGACAGCTTCAAAGGAACCTAGAAATGTCGACTTCTTCCCTTTGACAGTGAACTATGAAGAAAGACTTTATGCAGTCGGTAAAATTCCGGGAGGCTTCATCAAACGTGAAGGACGACCAAGTGAAAGGGCAATTCTTGCAAGCCGTTTAATCGATCGTCCTATCCGTCCGCTTTTCGCAGATGGCTTCAGGAACGATGTTCAGATCATCAGCATGGTCATGAGTGTCGATCAAGATTGTTCTACGGAAATGGCAGCCATGCTAGGTTCTTCCCTTGCACTTTCAGTTTCCGATATTCCGTTCGAAGGTCCAATTGCTGGAGTTGTAGTGGGGAGAATCAATAATGAATTCATTATTAACCCTACTGTTGACCAACTAGCCAAAAGTGACATCAATCTGACGGTTGCCGGCACTAAAGATGCTATCAACATGGTTGAAGCCGGAGCAAATGAAGTACCAGAGGAAACCATGCTTGAGGCAATCATGTTTGGACATGATGAAATCAAGAAGATCATTGCATTCCAAGAGAAAATCGTTGCTGAAATCGGTAAGGAAAAAATGCAGGTCACTTTATATCAAGTGGATGCTGAACTGGAAGCAGAAGTGAAGGGCCTATGTGAAGCAGACTTGAACAAAGCTGTACAAGTTCAGGAAAAACATGCTCGTGAAGACGCCATCAAAGCAGTAAAAGATCGTGTGTTGGTTCATTATGAAGAAGAAACTGATGAAGAAAAATTAAAGCAAATCAAAGAAATCCTGAATAAATTGGTCAAATCCGAAGTCCGCCGTTTAATCACGGAAGAAAAAGTGCGTCCGGATGGCCGTAATCCTGACGAAATCAGACCATTATCATCAGAAGTTACCATTCTGCCTCGTACTCATGGTTCCGGATTGTTCACACGCGGACAAACCCAAGCGCTATCCATCTGTACATTAGGTGCACTTGGTGATGTGCAGATTCTGGACGGACTTGGTACCGAAGAGTCAAAACGTTTTATGCACCACTATAATTTCCCGCATTTCAGTGTTGGTGAAACTGGCCCTATCCGTGGGGCAGGACGCCGTGAAATCGGTCATGGTGCACTTGGTGAAAGAGCATTGGATCCTGTCATTCCAAACGATAAAGACTTCCCATATACAATCAGACTTGTTTCTGAAGTCCTTGAATCAAACGGTTCAACATCACAAGCAAGTATCTGTGCAAGCACTTTGGCAATGATGGATGCCGGTGTTCCATTGAAAGCTCCAGTTGCTGGTATTGCTATGGGTCTTGTCAAAACAGGTGAGCACTATACAATCTTAACGGATATTCAAGGTATGGAAGATCATCTGGGAGACATGGACTTTAAAGTCGCAGGGACTTCAAAAGGTGTTACTGCCCTACAAATGGATATTAAGATTGAAGGTCTTTCAAGAGAGATTCTTGAAGAAGCTTTACTACAAGCCAAACATGGCCGGATGCATATTTTGGAATCAATGATGTCAACAATCAATCAACCGCGTGAACAGTTATCCAAATATGCTCCAAAAATCGTTACATTGTCCATAAATCCGGATAAGATTCGTGATGTAATTGGACCGAGCGGAAAACATATCAACAAAATCATTGAAGAAACTGGCGTGAAAATCGACATCGAACAGGATGGAACGGTATTCATTTCTTCTACTGATGAACCAATGATTCAAAAAGCGAAGAAAATCATTGAGGATATCGTACGTGAAGTCGTAGTTGGCGAACTATACTTAGGTAAAGTTAAACGTATCGAAAAGTTCGGTGCCTTCGTTGAAATCTTCAATGGTAAAGACGGTTTGGTACATATTTCTGAACTGGCTGAAGAAAGGGTCGGAAAAGTGGAAGATGTCGTTTCACTTGGCGATGAATTATTGGTCAAAGTTACTGAGATCGATAAGCAAGGAAGGGTAAACCTTTCCCGTAAAGCGGTCTTGAAAGAGCAAAAAGAGGCAGCCAACCCTTCTCAATCGTAATTGAAAATGAAAATCCGGCATGCGATTCCTTGTGAATCTGCATGCTTTTTTTGTTTGAAAGTATTGGAATATCCATATTGCGAATGGCGTTATAAGCAGGTCATGTTCTACCTTGTCCGTTTTCTTCATACATTTTGGTATGAAGGGGGCGTAAAAAATGAATAATAAATGGAAGCAGATAGTTGCGATAAGTGCCATTGCAGGTATATCATGGTTATTAGTGCAAAATCCATATACACAAGTTTATTTGACCCAATTAACCAATGATTCAGTTGCTTCAATGAAGCAAGAAGACGAGCTTCTTTTACAAATAAAAGAATCAACAAAAAAATATGAGATTGCACCACAGGATGCACGAATAGATTCTGTTTGGAAAACCGTTCCTGCATATAACGGCCTGAAGGTAAATATTGATGAATCGTATAAAGCCATGAAGAAGGAGGGCGTGTTCGATAAGGATAAGCTGGTATTTCAGCAGGTCCCTGCAAAGATTCATATGGAGGATCTGGATCCGGCTCCGATTTACCGGGCCCACCCCGAAAAGCCAGTTGTTTCATTTTTAATCAATGTGGCCTGGGGAAATGAGTACTTACAAGATATGTTGGCCGTGTTAAAAAAGAATAATGTCAAGGCCACTTTTTTCCTCGAAGGGAATTGGACCAAGAAAAATCCTGATTTGGCCAAGATGATTAAGGGCGGCGGGCATGAAATTGGAAATCATTCTTATTCACATCCCGATATGAAAAACATATCCGCACAAGCTACACGTGAGGAAATTCGGAAAACGAATGAAGTCATTGAAGCGGTGACAGGTTTGAAAATGAAATGGTTCGCACCACCAAGTGGAAGCTACCGGGATGAAACGGTGAAAATCGCGGATTCTTTCGGTATGGAGACCGCCATGTGGAGTGTGGATACGATCGACTGGCAAAAGCCAAGCCCTGAAGTCCTTCAACAAAGAGTGCTTTCTAAGATACACCCTGGAGCATTTATATTGATGCATCCGACGGAATCTACTGCAAAATCATTGGAGACGTTAATAATTGAAATAAAAAAGAAAGATTTAGATGTTGTTACCGTTTCGGAAGCAGTAGATGAAGAGCGATCGAATCCATAAAACATTGGTAACGATAGCAGCATAGAATGATTGGGAGGAATGTTAGTTGATTAAGAAATATACGTGTCAAAATGGAGTTAGAATTGTATTGGAAAATATTCCAACTGTCCGCTCAGCAGCAATTGGAGTATGGATCAAAACAGGTTCAAGAAATGAAACACCAGAATTGAATGGGGTTTCACATTTCCTGGAACATATGTTCTTCAAAGGGACAACCACGAGAAATGCGCGTGAAATTGCCGAGTCGTTCGATAGTATTGGCGGACAGGTGAATGCATTCACTTCAAAAGAATATACATGCTACTATGCTAAAGTAATGGATAACCATGCAAGCTATGCGCTGGAAATCCTTGCTGATATGTTCTTCAACTCAACATTTGATGGGGAAGAATTGAAAAAAGAAAAAAATGTCGTCTACGAAGAAATCAAAATGTACGAAGACACACCCGATGACATTGTCCATGACCTCTTAAGCAAGGCGGTATATGAAAACCACCCCCTTGGCTATCCTATACTTGGGACGGAAAATACGCTTGAAACCTTCAATAGTGATACATTAAAAAAATACGTCCATGACATGTATACACCCGATAAAGTAGTAGTGTCCATTGCTGGGAATGTGGATGAAAAATTGATTCAGGAAGTCGAAAACTATTTTGGCTCGTATCAAGGATCGGAAGACCGTCTTGAATTGGTCAAACCTTCCTTCCATGAAAATAGGATCACCCGTAAAAAAGATACGGAACAAGCCCACTTATGCCTTGGTTACAAGGGGTTGGAAATCGGCAATGATAAAACATACAGCCTGATTACCTTAAATAATATTCTTGGAGGGAGCATGAGTAGCCGCCTATTCCAGGACGTCAGGGAGCAACGCGGCCTTGCCTATTCCGTTTATTCCTATCATTCCAGCTATCAAGATAGCGGTATGGTGACAGTATATGGGGGGACAGGCACAAACCAGCTTGACAGCCTGTATGAAACCATTCAGGAAACATTGGATACTTTAAAAAGGGATGGCATTACGGAAAAAGAATTACGGAATAGTAAAGAACAACTTAAAGGAAGTTTGATGCTCAGCCTTGAAAGCACGAATAGCCGCATGAGCCGGAACGGAAAAAATGAGCTAATGTTGGGTGAGCACCGTTCCCTTGATGATATAATCATCAAGATTGACGAAGTGACAGAGGATACCGTCAATGAATTGGCAAATCAGATCTTTACGAAACATTCCTTGTCATTAGTGAGCCCGCTGGAAAACTGGGACAAATAATAACGACTAAGTCTGAACCTTCCTTTTATTAAAGGGAGGTCAGGCTTTTTTTCTTTGAATGTGGGAAGGTCCAGTGTTTTGGACAATATTTGGATAAATGCCTTCTAAGTTTACCTTTTTCGGATATAGATTGAATAGAAGGCGAAAAAGGGGGAACCAAATTTGAGGTTAAGCGAACTGAGCGGTAAGGAAATAGTCGATGTGAATAGGGCGGAAAGATTAGGGATCCTTGGTCAGACGGATTTGGAAATAGATGAAACTGGACAAATTACCTCGTTAATCATCCCATCTGTTAAATGGTTCGGCCTTTTAAGGAATGGCAGTGAAATAAGAGTGCCATGGGATCACATAAAAAAAATCGGTGCGGATATGGTCATCATTGATTTTCAAGAAGGACTTTCACTAAAAGACGGAGAGCAAATGGACGGATAATGCGCTCGCGCCTACTCCTTGGAATTTCTCGAAATCCCGAAAACGCCTTAGCTGGCAATAGCTAAGGCGTTTTTTGATTTCTTATCACCGTTTTTTAACTAAAAACATAAGATGGCAGGGTAACTAGAGAATGTAGCAAATACCGAATTGCTTCCTGAAGGGATTGTATCACGGGGCAAGGAATGTTTAGGATCTTTTATATAAAGAAGGTGACGGTTTTAATGCTCACAGGCATGCAAATCGCTGTAATTGGTGGAGATGCGCGTCAGCTTGAAGTTGTCCGTAAACTGACGGAGCTTGATGCAAAGCTATTATTGGTAGGTTTTGAACAGCTTGACCATGCTTTTACCGGAGCGGTTAAGGAAAAAATGGAAGATATAAATTTCAAGGAACTAGACTCAGTTATTTTACCTGTCAGGGGCACGGATTCAGATGGGAAAGTAGAAACGATTTTTTCCAGTGAAGAGGTTGTTTTAACTGAAGAAATGATAAAAAAGACCCCGGCACATTGCACTTTTTATGCAGGAATCAGTAACGATTACCTCGATGAGATATTCAAGAGAGTGGATCGCAAACTCGTACTATTGTTCGAACGTGATGATGTGGCTATTTATAATTCGATTCCCACTGTTGAGGGTGCAATCATGATGGCCATTCAACATACGGATTTTACGATCCATGGATCGAATGTAGCCGTTCTTGGACTGGGAAGGGTCGGTATGAGTGTAGCCCGGTCATTCCATGCACTGGGAGCAAAAGTGAAGGTGGGGGCAAGAAAAAGCGAGGATATTGCGAGGATCAGTGAAATGGCATTAGCTCCTTTTCATTTAAATGATCTTGCTGCTGAAATGAAAAATGTGGATATATGTATCAATACGATTCCTTTTCCGATAATTACCGCACAAGTTATAGCTAAAATGCCCGTTCATACATTAATCATCGACCTTGCTTCAAAACCGGGAGGAACGGATTTTCGTTACGCTGAAAAAAGGGGAATTAAGGCGCTGTTGGCACCAAGCCTGCCGGGTATAGTTGCCCCGAAAACAGCTGGTCAGATATTAGCGAATGCACTGGGACTATTGATACAAGGCGAGTTCACGAAAAGGAAGGGGAAAATGATATGAGTCTCAAAGGTAAACGGATTGGTTTCGGATTAACAGGATCACATTGCACATATGATGAAGTGTTCCCGGAAATAGAAAAACTTGTAGATGAAGGGGCGGAAGTCATTCCAATCGTAACATCGACAGTTCAAAACACGGAAACCCGTTTTGGAAAGGGTGAGGATTGGGTCGAAAGAATAGAAAAATTGACGGGGAATCATGTCGTTGATACAATCGTCAAAGCAGAGCCTTTAGGACCTAAATTGCCACTTGATTGCATGGTGATCGCTCCTTTAACGGGTAACTCAATGAGTAAGATGGCAAATGCTCTTACCGATTCGCCAGTACTTATGGCTGCAAAAGCGACGATGAGAAATCACCGTCCAGTCGTGGTCGCGATATCAACAAATGATGCACTGGGGTTAAATGGTGTCAATCTAATGAGGCTGATGGCTGCAAAAGATATATATTTCGTTCCATATGGCCAGGATAATCCCACAGGCAAACCAAGTTCCATGGTTGCAAGGATGAGCATGATAAGGGATACGATCATAGCTGCATTGGAAAGGGAACAGATTCAACCTGTCATCGTCGAAAGGTTCAAGGATGATTTAGTCTGAGCAAGTATTTCTGCCTCCCTTCCGCATTCTAACGACTGACATATATGCATAAATTTGTAGGTTGAAGTTATGAAAAACCACTCCACTACCAGAATATTTTGTTAAAGTGCGACCCTTTGGAATGTTAATGTGATAAAATAAATGATATTCTGAACAAGAAGCAGTAAATCCAATAAATAACTAATTTAAGAGATAGAAAAGGAGTATGGATAAATGACTGAGACACAGGGATTGCGTATTGCAGTTGTGGGAGCAACTGGAGCAGTAGGACAACAAATGATTTCAACACTCGAACAAAGGGACTTACCGATTAAGAAAATCATCTTTTTATCATCGGCTCGTTCCGCTGGAATCAAACTTACATTTAAGGGCGAAGAAATCGAAGTGCAGGAAGCAAAACCTGAAAGCTTTGAAGGCATCGATATCGCTTTATTCAGTGCTGGAGGAAGCGTGTCTAAGGAATTGGCTCCAGAAGCAGTGAAACGCGGTGCGATAGTAGTGGATAATACGAGTGCATTCCGCATGGATGAAAATGTGCCGCTAGTCGTTCCTGAAGTAAATGAAGAAGACTTGAAACAGCATAATGGGATCATTGCAAACCCGAATTGTTCAACTATCCAAATGGTTGTGGCATTAGAACCTATCCGCAAGACATACGGCTTATCAAAAATTGTCGTTTCCACCTATCAGGCAGTCTCGGGTGCAGGTGCAGCAGCGATAAATGAATTAAAGGAACAGGCTCGCGACTTGCTTGATGAAAAAGAAATAGATCCGAAGATTTTACCGGTAAAAGGGGACGAAAAGCATTATCAAATCGCATTTAACGTCATTCCCCAAATCGATAAATTCCAAGATAACGGGTACACATTCGAAGAGATGAAAATGATTAATGAAACAAAGAAAATCATGCATATGCAAGACCTTCCAGTGGCTGCAACTTGCGTGAGGCTTCCTGTTGTAACAGGTCATTCGGAATCTGTATACATTGAAGTTGAAAAAGAAGGCATAGCGGCTTCTCAAATCAAAGATTTAATGAAAACGGCACCTGGAATAGTGTTAGAAGATGAACCTGAGCAACAAGTTTACCCTACGCCTGCTTCATCCGTCGGAAAGAATGAGGTATTCGTCGGTCGGATTCGCAAAGATTTGGATGAAGATAAAGGCTTCCATTTATGGGTGGTTTCCGATAATCTATTAAAAGGAGCAGCTTGGAATTCCGTTCAAATTGCTGAGAGCCTTTTAAAATTAGGTTTGGTTACCGTTAAGTAATAATTTATTTTTAATGAACTAGATAGAAAATTAAATTCCAATAGGATAGAGAGTTTTTGTCAGCTTCCCGGATTGGGAAGCTGGCTTATATTTGGGGTGCATATTATGAAAATTATCGTCCAGAAGTACGGTGGTACATCCGTTCGCGATGAGGAAAGCCGTTCATTTGCCAAGGGGCATATTGAAAATGCGATTAAAGAAGGCTATAAAGTGGTGGTTGTGGTTTCAGCAATGGGAAGAAAAGGCGATCCTTATGCAACGGATACCTTACTTTCCCTAGTAAATGGAGCGAAGGCCAGCCTTTCAAAAAGGGAACAGGATTTACTTATGTCAGTTGGAGAAACGATATCATCTGTCGTATTTACGAACATGCTCTTGGAACATGGTATTGATGCGGTCGCTTATACTGGAGCTCAAGCGGGATTCTTGACGAATACCGACTATTCAAGTGCGAAAATTACCGAAATGAAATGCGACCGTCTCATGAAAGAACTTGAGGTGAAGGATGTAATCGTTGTAGCAGGCTTCCAGGGAGCGGCTAAAAACGGGGACATCACGACCATCGGCCGTGGTGGAAGTGATACTTCAGCCGCTGCATTAGGTGCGGCATTGCAAGCTGAACGGGTCGATATTTTTACGGATGTGGAAGGAATCATGACGGCAGATCCACGTATTGCCGATCAAGCTCGTCCATTATCAATCGTTTCATACACGGAAGTTTGCAATATGGCATATCAAGGGGCGAAGGTCATTCATCCGAGAGCTGTTGAAATTGCGATGCAGGCGAAAGTCCCGATTCGGATAAGGTCAACATACAGCGAAGGTTTGGGTACCCTTGTTACAAGCATGAACAAGGGAAGCCAGGGCAGTGACATACGTGAAAGGCTCGTGACCGGGATTGCCCATGTACCAAAGATCACTCAAATCAAGGTCCGTGCGAAAAAAGATCAATATAATCTTCAGGCAGAAGTTTTCAAAGCAATGGCCAATGCCTCTATTTCAGTGGACTTTATAAATATATATCCAAGCGGCGTAGTGTATACCGTTTCGGAAGAGATGACAGAACTTGCCCTCTCGATTTTGGCCGAGCTTGGTCATGAACCGGTCATTGAAAGAAATTGTGCCAAGGTTTCTGTAGTCGGTGCAGGTATAAATGGAGTGCCAGGCGTTGCAGCGAAGATTGTCACAGCGCTTTCCGAAAAGGAAATTGCCATTCTCCAGTCAGCGGATAGCCATACGACAATTTGGGTACTCGTAAAAGAGGAAGATTTAATAGAAGCTGTTAATTCCCTGCACTATGCATTTCAATTGCATGAAAGGGAAGTCCAATGATCTGGTTTTTTAATGAATAAAGGTTTTAAAAATTAAAGAGGTGTTAGATGATGATATTTGGTAGAGTATCAACCGCAATGGTCACCCCTTTCGATGGCAAGGGAAATGTCGATTTTCAAAAGACGACTTCATTGGTTAATTACTTATTAACGAATGGAACCGATTCGCTTGTGCTTTCGGGAACGACAGGGGAATCCCCGACTTTATCTTCGGAGGAGAAAATTGCGTTATTGCGTCATGTTTCTAAGGTTGTTGAAAAACGTGTGCCCATCATTATGGGTACAGGAAGCAACAATACGTATGCTTCCATCGAGTTGACAAAAAAAGCGGAACAAAATGGCGCCGATGCGATAATGCTGGTGGCCCCGTATTATAGTAAAACGAATCAAGAAGGTCTGTACCAGCATTTTAAGGCTATTGCAGCTAGTACGACTCTCCCTGTTATGGTATATAATATTCCTGGGCGCGCATCGATTAACATTGAACCGGAAACGATCATCCGCCTTTCAAAAATTCCTAATATCGTGGCCGTTAAGGAAGCGAGCGGGGATTTAAACGCTATGACCCAAATCATAGCCGGCACGGATGAAGATTTTGCGTTATATAGTGGGGACGACGCTTTAACACTTCCAGTATTGGCGATAGGTGGTGTGGGTGTAGTTTCGGTTGCTTCACATATTGCTGGTAATGAGTTGCAGAAAATAGTGGAGGCCTTCATCAGTGGGAATTTGAAAGAGGCAGCCAGGCTGCATCAGGAACTGTTACCGCTTATAAAAGGTTTGTTTGCAGCGCCAAGCCCTGCACCTGTCAAAACAGCGCTTCAGTTAAATGGAATTGACGTTGGCTCGGTGAGACTTCCAATCGTGCCATTGACTGAACAGGAGCGCCTTGCATTAACCAAGGTATTAAATAAATAAAAAGACACGGAACAAGCTGATCGTTGAAGATTGGCTTGTTTTTACATAATGATTTATATGAATGGGATATCCTTTCCGATTTCGGGATGAAAATATTTGAATGTTTTATTATCAATCGAAACTGGATAAAAGTACAAAGGATCTCTTACATAATAGGTTGTTTTCTTGAATTAAATGAAAAAGTCCCTCTGAAAATGGTAAGTGTTGTCATGTTTTTTAAACATCGGTTATAATGAATTCATTGGGAAATTATGAACGGGAATTTTTAAGGAGGATATTCGATTGGGTAAAGATAAAAATAATGGAATAAAAGTCATTTCTCTTGGAGGACAAGGGGAACTTGGTAAAAATATGTACGTCATTGAGGTGAACGAGGACATCTATCTTCTTGATGCAGGGTTAATGCTGCCAGAAGACGAAATGCTCGGAATCGATGCGGTTATCCCTGATATTTCTTATTTGATGGATAATAAGGAACGGGTGCAGGGGATATTCATTACCCATGGTCATGAAGACCATATGGGAGCGCTTGCTTATGTCTTGAAATATTTACCGGCACCTGTTTATGGAACAAAGCTTACACTAGCTTTAATCAAAACGAAATTAAAGGAAGATGGCTTTAACGGCAGGGCAACATTCACTGAAATCGATTCTGATTCTCTTTTAAGTTTCCCTCAAGCAGCCGTGTCTTTTTTCCGGACAAACCATAGTATTCCCGATTCTGTCGGAGTCGTGATCCACACTCGTGAAGGTGCAATCGTTTATACAGGGGATTTCAAATTCGATCAAGCAGCAACAGATCTATATAAACCGGAAATCGGTAAAATGGCTGGTATCGGTGAAGAAGGTGTCCTATGCTTGCTTTCGGATAGTACCGGTGCCGAGAGGCCAGGTTATACGACATCAGAAGCAGTTGTGGCCAAAGATATTACAGAGGTTTTTCATGCAGCCTCCGGAAGGATCATCGTAGCGTGCTTCGCTTCGAACATCAACCGGATTCAACATGTTTTCAATGCAGCGGCAGCTAGTCGCAGAAAAGTGGCAGTTGTAGGAAAAAGCCTGCAACGCGTTTATGAAACAGCCTTGAACCTTGGTTACTTAAAGGTCGAAGAAGAGCTGATAATCCCGATTAATGAAATTAGCCAGTATGACGACCGTGAAATCGTCGTGTTATCGACAGGTCATCAGGGGGAGCCCATTGCGGCACTTCAAAAAATGGCAAAACAGACCCACAAGCAGGTAACGATCAAAAAGGGAGACACAGTTTTGATCAGTGCATCACCCCTACAGGGCGGCGAACTTATTTTATCCAAAACCGTCGATTTGCTTTACAGGGTAGGTGCTGAAGTGGTATCTGCAAATAAATATAAAGTGCACGTAACAGGGCATGGCAGCCAGGAAGAACTTAAAATGATGATCAATTTGATGAATCCTAAATTCTTGATCCCTGTACATGGGGAATACCGCCATTTATATGCCCATCAAAAAGTTGGGGTTGCTGCGGGAATTAAACGTGAAAACATCATAATTGCCGAAAAAGGTGATGTCATCGAACTAAAGGGCAATAAAATGGGTCTTTCCGGCAAAGTCTCTGCAGGAAATATCTTGATAGATGGCAGCGGTGTTGGAGATGTGGGTAATATCGTTCTTCGTGATCGGCGCTTGTTATCCCAGGATGGCATTTTGATTGTAGTGGTCACGTTGAACCGTCAGGATAAAAGCATTGCAGCAGGACCTGAAATCATTTCAAGGGGCTTCGTATATGTTCGCGAATCTGAGAAAATGATTGGGGAAGCAACTGAAATAGTAAGTGAAATCGTAAAGAAAAATGGGTCGCGCCAACCTTTTGATTGGTCCACGCTGAAGCAGGAAATGCGTGATGCGTTAAACCAATTCTTCTATGAAAAAACGAAACGCCGCCCAATGATTTTACCAATAATCATGGAATATTAAGTAAGGAACCCCTGGCTTAAACAGTCAGGGGTTCTTTTTTCTGTGTCAAACCTCTTATATCTTGAAGAATGAAGTCCGAGACTCGAGACATAATAAAGCTATAGGCTTAAGAGAAAGGGGTTGGCATAGTGGATAATGCACCATTACCAAATGAAAATGAAGGCAAGCAGGAAGGTAAGAATTCAACTTTAATCGAAAAGATTCAGCAGCTGGGGGCTACTAATGTTCCGCAACTATCTCAGGACTCAAAAATCCATTGTTTGACGATCATTGGACAAATTGAAGGACATATGCAGCTGCCGCCTCAAAATAAAACGACCAAATATGAACATGTTATTCCGCAAATTGTGGCAATTGAACAAAATCCCAATATAGAGGGGCTGCTTGTCATTTTAAATACAGTCGGAGGAGATGTCGAAGCAGGACTAGCCATCGCAGAAATGCTGGCTTCCCTTTCAAAGCCATCCGTCTCGATTGTACTTGGGGGAGGTCACTCGATCGGTGTGCCGATTGCGGTTTCGTGTGACCATAGCTATATAGCAGAAACAGCAACGATGACGATTCATCCCATTCGTTTGACAGGGCTAGTCATTGGCGTGCCTCAAACCTTTGAATACTTAGATAAAATGCAGGAAAGAGTCATTAAATTTGTTACGCGGCACTCCAACGTTTCGGAAGAAAGTTTTAAGGATTTAATGTTTGCTAAAGGAAATTTAACCCGTGATATCGGCACGAATGTAATCGGGGCCGAGGCAGTTGAAATCGGTATGATCGATGATGTAGGAGGAGTAGGCCAGGCCATGAGAAAACTAAATAGCTTCATGGAAGAAAGAAGGCCAAAAATTGCCGGGGAAGAGGAGGGGCTTCTGCAATGACGCTTTACACGATCGTTCCTGAAGAAATAATTTTCCCTCATCACCATGAGAAGACGGCAAATTTAATAGAAATGATCTATAATGGTGTACATGTAATGGTTGAACATGACGGTGGCCGCACGTTTCGCATTGATCGAATTGTAAGCACGGATCCTGAAGATTATATGAATGTACACATTCAGCCGGGGGCTGTCATAAATGTGTTCGAACAGATGAATCATTAGTAAAAACGACTAACTGAGGTAAATTATGATATACTGGAATGAAAATCAGCAGCCGCTTGGCTGCTTTATTCATTATATGGGCAAAATGTTCGTCTTAATAATAAATGGTATATATAACAAGGACAGGTACATATATATTTGGTATAATCAGTGAGCGAACATTTGTTTCGAGAAGGGAAATCATGTAGTGATGTTGAATAGGAAAGTTAGAATAGTTTCATGAAGAATCAGGTGATATTATGGCAAAGAAGAAACGCAGAAAAAAGAATAGTACAGAGAAGTTAAAACTAACGCTTAAATATGAATTGATCGGCCTCACTTTAATAGGTTTGGCCATCATTGCCATTGCCAAGCTTGGAGCAGTGGGAAACGGGACGGTCTTTTTAATCCGCTTCTTCATGGGGGAATGGTATATCCTCTTATTGTTGGGAGCAATTGCAGCTGGCTTCTATTTGATGATAAAGAGGGAGGTCCCTTACCTGTTAAAACGGCAATTCGTCGGGATGTATTTTCTTGTCGCGAGCATGCTCCTGCTAAGCCATGTGACATTGTTTAACATGCTTGCAGATGGAGGACCGTTTACGAAGCCAAGCGTCATTTCGAATACATGGGAACTATTCTGGATGGAAGTGACCGGCAAGGCCAGCACAAAGGACCTTGGGGGCGGTATGATTGGAGCGATATTATTTGCAGCCTCATACTTTTTATTCGACGAAGCTGGATCGAAAATCGTTTCATTCCTTTTTATCATTGTAGGTGCCGTCCTATTGACCGGGAAAACGTTAGGTGAAACCCTCGGGAAGTTTTTCAAGGGTCTTGGCGGCTTTTTCAAAAAGCAATGGTCCGCATTCATAGATGATATGAAAACGTGGAATGACGACAAAAAAGAAAAGAAAAAGAATCCCGTGAAAAAGAAGAAACGGGAAAAAGATCCGGTGGAGGAAACGGATCAGCCCCTTCATCAAGAAGAGGAAACACAGCAAATGGCGACCGAACGGATCATTTCCAGCTTTGCTGATAAAGCCTATAGCGACGAAAACGAAATAATTCCCGTAGTTACGGAACCTGCAGCTGAAAGTGCAGAGGAACAGGATGACGCCGTTCCGCCTATGAATTTTACGGAAGTGGAAAATAAAGAATATCTTTTACCGCCTCTTTCTTTGTTATTGCAACCCAAAAAAACGGACCAAAGCGGAGAGTACCAATTGATCCATGAAAATGCGGCAAAACTTGAGCGCACCTTTCATAGCTTTGGAGTGAAAGCGAGGGTCACTCAAGTTCATTTAGGCCCAGCCGTAACCAAATATGAAGTCCATCCGGATGTAGGGGTGAAGGTCAGTAAAATTGTCAGCCTATCCGATGACTTGGCCCTTGCACTTGCCGCAAAGGATATTAGGATCGAAGCCCCGATTCCCGGAAAATCGGCTATCGGAATAGAAGTGCCTAACTCCGAAGTGGCAATGGTGTCATTAAGGGAAGTTTTAGAGGCCAAAGAAGTTGACAAGCCTGACGCAAAACTGCAAATAGGCTTAGGGCGGAATATTTCTGGTGAAGCGGTTAAGGCGGAGCTTAATAAAATGCCGCATTTACTAGTGGCTGGTGCTACCGGCAGCGGAAAATCCGTTTGTATCAACGGGATTATCACGAGTATTCTGATGCGGGCAAAACCGCATGAAGTGAAAATGATGATGATCGATCCAAAAATGGTGGAGTTGAATGTCTATAATGGAATTCCCCACTTACTCGCACCTGTAGTGACGAATCCAAAGAAAGCTGCACAGGCTTTGCAAAAAGTGGTCAGTGAAATGGAAAGGCGCTACGAGCTATTTTCTCATTCCGGTACCCGTAATATTGAAGGCTACAATGATTATATTAATCGGTATAACATTGAAGAAGATGCCAAACAACCGCTCTTGCCTTATATCGTAGTCATTGTCGATGAGCTGGCAGATTTGATGATGGTCGCCTCAAATGATGTAGAGGATGCCATCACACGGCTTGCACAAATGGCACGTGCCGCGGGCATCCACTTGATAATTGCCACTCAGCGGCCATCCGTAGATGTAATTACAGGGGTTATTAAAGCGAACATCCCATCTCGGATTGCTTTTAGTGTCTCATCAATGACCGATTCAAGAACGATCCTCGACATGGGCGGAGCCGAAAAACTGTTAGGACGGGGTGACATGCTCTTCCTGCCTGCAGGAGCTTCAAAACCGGTTCGCGTTCAAGGGGCCTTTTTATCCGACAATGAAGTCGAGGAAGTTGTCACATATGTCATTTCACAGCAAAAAGCACAATATAACGAAGAGATGATACCGGATGAAATTGCAGAAACTTCAAATGGTGAAGTCGAAGATAGTTTATACGGGGATGCGGTGTCCTTGATCGTAGAAATGCAGACTGCATCTGTTTCCATGCTGCAGCGCCGTTTCCGGATTGGCTATACCCGGGCAGCAAGATTGATTGATGAAATGGAAGCGAGGGGAATTGTCGGTCCATATGAAGGCAGTAAACCACGAAATGTATTGGTTACTAAAGATGAACAGGATGAAGCGCATTCATCATAGTTGAAAAAAACCGGGCTGCAGCCCGGTTTTTTAATTATTCATCGCCTCTTCTAAATGTTTAAGGCAGAAGTCGGTAATCATCGCTTCTTCATCTTCTTCTAAATCGAATTCGAGTGCGCCTTCGTTCCCTTTTTCAAAAATATCATATTTAATCAATTTGCCTATTTGTTCTTCCAATGCAAAAAGCACCCGGATATATAAACCATTTTCTGAAAAGAGCTCATCCTCTTCAGGCACTTCAATATCCAAGAACAACTCGTAACGTTCCCCGGACAAAATACCAAATGGATCATTCAATTTTTCAATCGTGTATTCTGTAATCTTTAACATCTTGTGTACATCCCTTCAAAGAAGATAAATCCTATTATACAGGAAAACATCATCTTGAACAGAGTTGCAATCATTTTGCATTTTCAAAATAAATTTATCTGATTTAGGAGAATAATCGTACAAATTCCTCGGCTGTATCTAGATTGAAAGACACATGGAAGGGTAATTTCTCCTAAATTCTTTTAAAGTAAATAGTAAAACACTATTTATTTATATCAAAAAAAATGTTATATTATTTTCGATTAGTAGGAATGATTCAACATCAGAGGTCTGATGTCTTAAGAAATTAGCTGGGGGAAACTGTATGTCAATAAAATCAGATAGTCGACATTTATATTTGCAGGTCATTGATTACCTGAAGCAGGATATTGAAGCAGGAGTCTATCAGGAAAATGAAAAATTCCCTTCAGAATTCGATCTTGCAAAAAAATTGGGAGTGAGTAGGGCGACACTTCGAGAAGCGCTGCGAATTTTAGAAGAAGAAAACATCATCATTCGCCGCCATGGAGTTGGGACTTTCGTCAATCCAAAACCTCGGTTCACTTCAGGTATCGAGCAATTAAAAAGTGTCACGAACATGATTGAAGAGGCAGGAATGAAGCCGGGTACGATTTTCTTAAGCTCGACGGCCCAAGAACCTACAGAAGAGGATATACGCAGGTTTTCTTGTTCAACAGATGAACGCATCGTCATCATCGAGCGAGTAAGGACAGCGAATGGGGAGCCAGTTGTCTACTGTATTGACAAAATTCCTGAATCTATACTATCAGAAAATTTTGACCGTAATGATGAGTCTCTTTTTGATATTTTGGAAAGAGATGCGCATCGGAAAATTACGCATGCCGTAGCGGAGATTGAGCCTATTGGATATCATGAGAAAGTTTCTCCTATCCTTAATTGCTCTCCAGAAGCCGCACTACTCGTTCTAAAGCAGATGCATCTGGATGATTGGGACCAGCCTATTCTGTATTCTGTTAACTACTTTAAAGCCAATATGTTCAGCTTTCATGTTCTTCGTAAACGTGTGTAGGCTTTGACTCTGCATACGGGTGAATGCAAGCGTTTGTTTTGATTCCGTAAAAGTCAAATCAAACGTATGCAAAAAAAATTAACGAGAAGTGAAAACGCAAACATAAATGACTTTTCAGAACATTCCTGCTCAAAAAACTATGTAAATTAGGGGGATAAAAATTGAAAAAGCGCAAATTAGGTCTAGCTCTTTCACTTGTTCTTGCAGCCGGTACGCTACTAGGGGCATGTGGTAATTCAGAGAATGATGATAAAGAATCTTCAAATGGGAAAAACAAAGATAATTTCACGGTTGCGATGGTAACTGATACTGGCGGCGTGGATGACGAGTCGTTCAACCAATCCGCTTGGAAAGGCATTCAGGAATTCGGTAAGGATAATGGTCTGGAAAAAGGTAAAGATGGCTATAACTACCTGCAATCTAAATCTGATGCCGATTACGCTAAAAACCTGAATACGCTTGTACGTGAAGATTACCAACTAATCTATGGTATCGGTTTTCTTTTAGCCGAAGCTGTTGGTGAAGTGGCTGACCAACGTCCGGATTCAAACTTTGCTATCGTGGATACTGTTGTTGATAAAAAGAACGTAGCCAGCATTAATTTTAAAGAGCAGCAAGGTTCATTCCTTGTAGGTGTAATTGCCGGATTGCAAACGAAAACAAACAAGGTCGGTTTTATCGGCGGAGTTGAATCTGAATTAATCAAGAAATTCGAAGTTGGCTTTAAGGCTGGGGTTTTATCTGTAAATCCGGATGCAAAAGTTGAAGTTAAATATGCCGGAGATTTCAATAAAGCTGATATCGGTAAATCCACTGCAGGCTCCATGTATTCTTCTGGTATCGATATCATTTATCATGCTGCTGGCGGAACTGGAAAAGGTGTATTCACTGAAGCTGTAGAGCAAAAGCAAAAAGATCCAAAGAGAGAAATCTATGTAATCGGTGTAGATAGCGACCAAGCTAAATTAGGGGCAGTTCCGGGAACTGACGACAATATCACACTGACTTCCATGCTTAAACGTGTTGACGTAGCAGTTAAAGACCTTTCCGAGAAAGCGAAAGAAGGAAAATTCCCAGGCGGAAAAGTAATTGAGTACGGTATCGAAGAAAATGGTGTAGGCATTTCCGATACAAAAGATAACGTAACAGAAGAATCTTTAAAAGCGGTCGATGAGTGGACAGAAAAAATTAAATCAGGTGAATTCGTAGTTCCGGGTACGGATGAAGAATTCGAAAAACTTGGTTTATAAGCTGTAATGCCAGAAAGAATAGGGAGCAGAATTGCCCTCTATTCTTTCTTTTCCTAAAAAATGCGCTTGGCACTGTAAAATATCGAATGAAAAACTATGATAGATTCGTAGTTTTTCATTTGGTTTTTTTCAAAAAAATCAATAAGGTAAGATATCAATTTATTAATTAAGAATATTTACACTCATTTTAGGAGTTGATAATACGTGGAATATGTAATTGAGATGCTCAATATCCGTAAGGAATTCCCAGGCATCGTCGCAAATGATAACGTTACCCTTCAGGTTAAAAAAGGGGAGATTCACGCATTATTAGGTGAGAATGGCGCGGGAAAATCCACATTGATGAATGTTTTATTCGGCTTATACCAGCCAGAGCAGGGAGAAATTCGTGTGAATGGTGAGCCAGTCAAGATTACCAGTCCAAACATTGCCAATGATTTAGGGATTGGAATGGTCCATCAGCATTTTATGCTCGTTGACCCTTTTACTGTAACAGAAAATATCATATTAGGAAAAGAGCCATCAAAGGCTGGTAAGATCGATTTAAAAGAAGCGAGTGAGGAAGTTAGGAAACTATCAGAACAATATCAGCTTCGTGTCGACCCCAATGCAAAGATAGCCGATATTTCAATAGGAATGCAGCAACGTGTTGAAATCCTAAAGACACTCTACCGTGGTGCGGAGATATTAATTTTTGATGAACCAACCGCTGTTCTGACTCCTCAAGAAATCAAGGAACTGATTTTTATAATGAAAGCTCTTATCAAAGAGGGGAAATCTATCATTTTAATTACACACAAACTTAAAGAGATCATGGAGGTTTGTGACCGGGTAACGGTTATACGCAAAGGGCAAGGAATCGGAACAGTGAATGTCAGCGAAACGAACCCTAACGAATTGGCCAGCTTAATGGTCGGTAGGGAAGTTTTATTTAAGACGGAAAAAACGGCAGCTGCTCCTTCTGATGTCGTTCTCGAGGTTCGGGAACTGGAAGTCAAGGATCCCCGTGGCGTTTCAGCTGTTCGGAACTTGGATTTAACTGTCCGTGCAGGAGAAATTGTCGGAATCGCTGGTGTAGATGGGAATGGTCAATCTGAATTAATTGAAGCATTGGCTGGTCTAAGGAAGACAACAGTAGGTTCCATAAAGTTAAATGGAAAAGAAATCAGTAATCTGAAGCCGCGTAAAATCACGGAAGCGGGCGTTGGTCATATTCCAGAAGACAGGCATAAGCATGGTTTGGTTCTTGATTACAGCATTGGGGAAAATATTGTCTTACAAACCTACTATCAACAGCCTTTCTCAAAAGCTGGTATCTTGAACTCAAAGAAAATATTTGAAAAAGCCCGTTCATTGATCAAAAGTTACGATGTTCGTACTCCGAGTGAATATACCCCGGCAAGGGCGCTTTCTGGCGGCAATCAGCAAAAGGCAATCATCGGTCGTGAAGTTGATAGGAACCCGGATTTATTGATTGCCGCACAGCCAACACGCGGGCTTGATGTCGGAGCGATCGAGTTTATCCATAAACGTCTAATTGAACAGCGTGATGCAGGAAAAGCGGTACTTCTCATTTCATTTGAATTGGAAGAAATCATGAATGTAAGCGATAGAATTGCCGTTATATACGAAGGGGAAATCGTCGCAATTGTCGATCCGAAAGAAACGACTGAACAGGAGCTTGGCCTTCTTATGGCCGGCAGTAAACGGACGGAAGCAGGTGGAAAACAAAATGTCTAAGTATTTATCTAAATTAACGAGTCCGTTAATAGCAGTTATCCTCGGCTTGGTCGTTGGGGCCATAATCATGTTGGTAAGCGGCTATGACCCAGTTGCCGGCTATGGCTCCATGGTTAATGGAATTATTGGGGATTCTTATTATGTAGGGGAATCCGTCAGGACAATCATCCCTTATATCCTTGCTGGTTTGGCAGTGGCTTTTGCTTTTCGTACGGGCCTATTCAATATAGGTGTGGAAGGGCAATTAATAGTTGGCTGGCTGGCGGCGGTTTGGGTCGGAATCGCTTTTGAGCTTCCAAGGATCATCCATTTGCCGTTGGCGATCTTAGCTGGTGCAGCTGCGGGCGCCTTGTGGGCATTCATCCCTGGATATTTAAAAGCGAAGTTCCGTGTACATGAAGTAATCGTTTCTATCATGTTGAATTATACAGCTTTATATGTAACGAATTATTTAATTCGGAATGTACTGACTGACAAGCTGGATAAAACAGAAAGAATTGCAGATACAGCATCACTGCGTTCTCCTTTTTTTGAAAGCATTACGGATTTTTCCCGGATGCATTGGGGAATAGTCGTAGCAATTATATGCGTAATCATCATGTGGTTCATTCTTGAAAGAACAAAAACGGGCTTTGAACTGAAAGCGGTAGGTTTCAATCAGCACGCGTCCGAATATGCAGGGATGAGTGTAAATAAGAACATCATCCTTTCCATGGTTATTTCTGGTGCTTTTGCAGGGCTTGCGGGTGCGATGGAAGGTCTTGGAACTTTCGGTTATGCAGCGGTCAAAGGCGGGTTCACAGGTATGGGCTTTGACGGGATTGCAGTAGCCTTACTAGGGGCGAATACAGCTATTGGGGTTGTTCTGGCCGCCTTATTATTTGGGGGACTGAAAGCAGGTGCCTTAAATATGCCACTAGAAACCGGCATACCAAGTGAAATTGTAGATATTGTCATAGCATTGATTATTTTCTTTGTCGCATCCAGTTATTTTATTCGTTGGATTGCCGCTCGATTTAAGAAAGGGGTGAAATAAGTGGATTTTTACCAAGTACTGCAAATAATTATTCCATCCATGATTGCTCTAGCTGCTCCACTTATTTTTACTTCACTCGGAGGGGTGTTTTCTGAACGGGCAGGTGTCATAAACATCGGTTTAGAAGGATTGATGGTCATTGGTGCCTTTACAGGGATCGTTTTTAACTTAATGTTTGCTGATGTCTTTGGCGAATGGACTCCGTGGCTTGCCGTCTTAGCGGCAATGATTGCCGGATTACTGTTTTCCATTCTACACGCTGTGGCATGCATTACGTTCAGGGCAGACCAAACGGTTAGTGGGGTCGCCATCAACTTGTTGGCAGTAGGTCTGACCATGTTTTTGGTGAAGCTGATTTTTGACAAAGGTCAAACTGATAGGATCACAGAAACATTCCCAAGGATTGATGTTCCTTTACTAAGTGATATTCCATTTATAGGACCTATCTTTTTCGCAAATGGGTATTATATCGTCTATATAGCGATCCTAATATCGTTTGTAGTTTGGTATGTACTTTATAAAACGCCATTTGGATTAAGGATCCGTGCAGTGGGGGAGCATCCGATGGCTGCTGACACGATGGGTGTCAATGTTACGAAAATCCGTTATGCCGCCGTTTTATTATCAGGTGCTTTTGGCGGTATCGGCGGAGCGATTTATGCTACCATCTTTTCGAATGAATTCAATCATGCGACAATCAATGGTCAAGGGTTCATGGCCATTGCCGCTATGATTTTTGGTAAATGGCACCCAATCGGGGCAATGGGTGCAGCACTATTCTTTGGTTTGGCTCAAAGTTTAAGCATCGTTGGCTCGAGCCTTCCTTTCTTCAAGGATATTCCATCTGTTTACCTCTTGATCGCTCCTTATGTTCTGACGATCATTGCACTAACTGGTTTCATTGGACGTGCAGATGCTCCAAAAGCATCTGGACAGCCTTACATCAAAGGGAAAAGATAAGTAATTTGACCGGTCAGCAAATTGTGCTGACCGGTTTTTCCTTATGTGAAATCTTAAGATTGGGGCCGCAATTGATGGAGTCATTGTGAAAACCCAAAAAAAGTAGCTGTAACTTGCATGATTTTTCCTTTCACATGTATATTTTAAGTAGATGTTTAAAAGGGTTCCGATCTACAAACAATAAGCTAATAAAGGTTATTTATATAATGAGGAGGATTATTCATGTCAATTGCTTCCGATACTATTACGGAAAAAAGCGGCTACAAGCTTCATGTGGTCCGTACGGATAAATATAAAACGAATACTCTCGTACTGAAGATGAAAGCACCATTGACAAAAGAGGACGTTACATATCGTGCATTGCTGCCATATGTATTACAAAGCAATACAAGTAAATATCCTACAACTCCCGAGCTTCGATCTTATCTAGATGATTTGTATGGGGCAGGGTTTTATGTCGATGTAGCTAAAAAAGGAGAATATCAAATCATAAGTTTTACGATCGATATCGTTAATGAAAAATTCCTTAGTGATTCTACCCCGCTTCTCGAAAAGGCTTTTGGGCTATTATCAGAGGTGATCTTTAATCCGAAGAAGAACGGCGAAGCCTTTGACTCTAAAACGGTTTCCAATGAAATCCGTTCTTTAAAACAGCGGATTCAATCCATTTCCGATGACAAGATGCGATATTCAGCTACACGCCTTGTAGAGGAAATGTGCAAAAACGAACCATATGCTCTAGAAGCGAGCGGCAATCTTCAAGACTTGGAAACGATAACTCCAGAATCCCTTTACGCCCATTATAAAAAAGTGCTGACGGAGGATGAAATCGATTTATATGTAATCGGTGACATCGATGAATCGGAAGTGGAGGTTCTAGCTGACAAGTATGTGTCGTTGCAAGAACGAGTGCTTGTGGGACTGCCAAGGAAGCCAGGCAAGGTAGTGGAGAAGGAAAAAGAAATCATTGAAAATTCAGATGTGAAACAAGGTAAATTGAATATCGGTTATCGAACCCAAGTTGCATACGGTGATCCGGATTATTATGCTCTTCAGCTATTCAATGGGATTTTTGGTGGCTTTTCACATTCGAAACTTTTCATTAATGTCAGGGAGAAAGCCAGCCTTGCTTATTATGCAGCTTCAAGGCTCGAAAGTCATAAAGGACTTTTAATGGTTATGGCGGGCATTGAAAATGCCAACTACAAGCAGGCATTGGATATCATCCACGCACAAATGAAGGAAATGAAGCAAGGGAACTTTTCCGAAGAAGAACTGGCACAGACAAAGGCGGTCGTTAAGAACCAACTCCTTGAAACCATTGACGTTTCGAGAGGACTTGTGGAAATTTTATATCATAATGTGGTTTCCGGGCAGGATATATCACTCGACGATTGGTTTGCAAAAACAGAACGGACGACAAAGGAAGAAATCATTGCAGTCGCTCAAAAGATTCAGCTTGATACGATTTATTTCCTAACGGAAGCGGAGGTGCAAGGGTAATGGAAAAAATAGCATTCACTCAATTGAAAGAAGAACTTTTCCATGAAAAAATGGATAATGGTCTCGAAGTATATATTCTTCCGAAAAGTGGGTTCAATAAATCATTTGCGACTTTCACGACGAATTATGGTTCAATCGACAACCATTTCAAACCATTGAATGGAACGGAATTCTCTAAAGTACCTGATGGGATCGCCCATTTTCTTGAACATAAGCTATTTGAAAAGGAAGATGGTGATGTTTTTCAGCAATTTTCAAAGCAGGGAGCATCTGCAAATGCCTTTACTTCTTTCACCCGTACAGCATATTTATTTTCCAGCACGTCCGATTTCGATAGGAATCTAACCACCTTAATTGACTTTGTCCAGGATCCTTACTTTTCGGAAAAGACGGTAGAGAAGGAAAAAGGAATCATTGGGCAGGAAATCAATATGTATGATGATAATTCAGACTGGCGATTATATTTCGGGACGATAGCCAATATGTATCATCAACATCCAGTGAAAATCGATATTGCCGGTACTGTGGAATCCATTGCAGATATTACGAAGGATATGCTTTACGAATGTTATAATACGTTTTACCATCCTAGCAACATGCTCTTATTCGTTGTAGGACCGGTAGATGTCGAAAGCACCATGAAACTGATTCGGGATAATCAAAATAATAAAGGGTACAACGAACAACCTGCAGTGGAACGTAAATTTGACGAAGAGCCGGAAGTCGTTGCCAAGGATAAGGAAGTCTTAAGGATGAATGTCCAGACACCAAAAGTGATGCTGGGCATCAAGGCCATCAACGTGCACCAATCAGGATTACAGCTTTTGAAAAGGGAATTGGCGACCAATATTTATTTGGAAATGCTGTTTGGCAAGAGTTCACCTTTGCATGAGGAGCTATATGAGGAAGGGTTGATCGATCAAAGCTTTTCTTATGATTATACACAGGAACAAGGTTTTGGGTTTGCGTTAATTGGCGGGGACAGTGCCAAACCTGACGAGTTGACGGAGTCTTTATTTGGTATCCTGCAAAAATCAAAAGCCGGAACCGGCCTGAATGAAGAAAGCCTGCAAAGGACAATCAAGAAAAAAATCGGTTCTTTCCTTCGTTCCCTGAATTCGCCGGAATATATAGCGAATCAATTCACCAGATATGCATTCAATGATATGAACTTGTTCGATGTTGTATCGGTATTGGAAAAACTAACGATCGAAGATATCAGGGAGGTCGCCAAGGACTTAATATCCGATCAACGGATGACTGTCTGCCAGGTACTTCCTAAATAATATAAAGGGGGCGGCAATGTGGGGAAACGTTTTGCCCTTATTACTGGAGCCAGCGGAGGAATCGGCAGGGAAATCGCTATAAAGCTTGCCGAGGAGAATTACTCACTTTATTTACATTATAACAGCAATGAAGAAGCGATACTTGAACTGATTGAAGAACTGAAGCCTCATCAAGTCGAACTTATTCCGGTTCAAGCGGATTTGGCTGCACCGGATGGATACAAGAAATTGGCGGAAAATATTTTTGCCCTCCATGCAATCGTCCTTAATAGTGGCAATAGCTATTATGGGCTTATATCGGACATGGATGAGACAATCGTTAATGAAATGGTCCAGCTGCATGTAACGAGCCCTTTCCAATTAACCAAGGAACTGCTTCCAAAGCTTATGTACCAAGAACAGGCTGCCATCGTTGCGGTCACATCGATTTGGGGGCAGACAGGTGCATCTTGTGAAGTATTATATTCTATGGTCAAGGGCAGTCAAAATGCTTTTATTAAGGCGCTTAGCAAAGAAGTATCGCTTAATGGAATCCGGGTGAATGCCGTTGCCCCCGGTGCGATTTCCACTTCCATGCTCGAATCATTCAGTGCAGAAGATCTGGAGATCATCAAAGGCGATATCCCGATGGGCAGGATGGGGCATTCCAAAGAAGTCGCCGAGGCCGTATATTATTTGCTTTCCGACAAGTCGTCTTATATAACCGGGCAAATCTTAGGCGTAAATGGCGGATGGTACACATGATTTTTTTTAGACATGTATAATTTTCTCGGTTCCTTCACAAAATATCTATGTACTATTTTGAAGGAAAGGGTGACCATTCATGTCTGTACTGGACAATTGGGATCAATGGAAAAATTTCTTAGGCGACAGATTAAATCAAGGTGAACAACAAGGTTTGTCAGAAGGTGCTGTTAACAACTTGGCTTTCGAAATCGGTGATTACCTGGCTAATCAGGTTGAGCCCCAGAATGATCAAGAGAAAGTGCTTGCTGATCTTTGGTCGGTCGCAAGCGATGAAGAAAAGCATGCCATGGCAAGCGTCATGGTCAAGTTAGTCGAGAACAATGCAACGAAGTAAAATATCAATCCAAAAGGCCCTGTTATTAATTAACAGGGCCTTTTGGATTGAAGTGGATGACTATTTATCCCCTTATATAAAAATGAATATTTTTCTAGGGTTTTTCCTTTTAACTTATCATGAAATGCTATATTATAGAAGCTAGACAATTAATATTAAAGTGTTCAGACCTTGAAAATTTACGATGGATAAGTTTTTTGCCCCTGAGTAGGGTAAAAACTTTTAGGCTTAAGGAGTGTTATCGTGGATAATAAAGAATGGTATTTTGAATATGAAATTCAAGTCAACCGTCCTGGTTTATTAGGGGATATTTCATCCCTTCTGGGTATGCTTTCCATTAATATCATCACCATCAACGGGGTCGATGAAGGCAGGCGTGGTTTACTTTTGTTGGCGAAAGACAGCCGTAATATAGAAAGATTCGAGTCAATCCTTCGTACGATGGATACGATTAAGGTCATTAAGCTTAGGGAACCTAAATTGCGTGATC
This sequence comes from Bacillus sp. B4EP4a, assembly GCF_006680105.1. Lineage (NCBI taxonomy): Bacteria > Bacillati > Bacillota > Bacilli > Caryophanales > Bacillaceae > Bacillus > Bacillus sp. B4EP4a. The sequence goes on along the minus strand of NZ_VHIK01000003.1, from coordinate 34,210 downwards.
GCCTCGCAGTCAGGCATGGACGTTATATTCAACGCGATGCCGATGAGAAAAACACCTTTAGGTTTGTTCGTGATGAACTAGGCTTGCTTGTCGATTTCCTGGCCGAGCTATTTAAACAAGAAGGTCATAAATTAATTGGGATACGAGGGATGCCTCGTGTCGGGAAAACTGAATCTATCGTAGCCTCGAGTGTATGTGCTAATAAGAGATGGTTGTTTGTGTCATCGACCCTTTTAAAGCAGACTATCCGCAGTCAGCTTATTGAGGATGAATATAATAATGATAATTTGTTCATTTTAGATGGAATTGTTTCCACTCGCCGTGCAAATGAGCGTCATTGGCAGTTGATCCGCGAAATAATGAGGCTTGATGCTGTCAAAGTAATCGAACATCCGGATGTTTTTGTCCAAAATACGGAGTATACCCTCGAAGACTTTGATTATATTATTGAATTGCGAAACAATCCTGAAGAAGAAATAACATATGAAGTTGTCGACCAAAAAGACCAGTTTTCAGGGTCCGATTTTGGTTCCTTTGACTTTTAAAATGGCAGGTGTTTTATTTGACTGAGTTAGGTAATCGATTAAAGGAAGCTAGGGAAGCCAAAGGTCTTAGCTTAGAAGATTTGCAGGAATTAACAAAGATTCAAAAGCGTTACCTCATTGGCATTGAAGAGGGAAATTACAGTATGATGCCTGGAAAGTTTTATGTACGGGCATTCATAAAGCAATATTGTGAAGCGGTCGGACTGGATTCAGAAGAGATTTTCGAACAATATAAGAGTGAAATACCATCGGTCTATAGCGAGGAATTGCCAGAACAGCTTTCAAGGGTCCAATCCAGAAAAACGATACCGGCAGGGGATTCGAAGGTTGTAGAAATGTTACCGAAGATCTTGGCTGTCGTTTTAGTAATTGGTGCGGCCGTATTGATTTGGGTGCTGGTATCGAACTATATGAGTAACCCGGATAATGATGACAAAAAGAACGCTAAAGAGAATGAAGCCGTGGGCTACAATAAAAGTGATGGGTTTAACGAAGAAAAAGAGAATGCAGACCAAAAACAGAATGAAGAAAAATCGGATTCATCTGATGAGAAGAATGAAGATGATGCAGTTGTCAAAGATGAAAAGAAAGAGCAAAAACTTGCCGTCACCAGTTCCAGCGGTAAAAATAGTACGTATGAATTAAAAAATACCGATACCTTTAAATTAAAGGTGACCTCCAAAGGCTCACCATGGGTAGGCATTAAAAATGGTGAAGGTAAATTACTTTTCCAGGGCACTATCGACAAGGACAAAAGCCAGGTAATTGATTTCACCAATGAAAAAGAAGCTGTCATCAATATAGGCAGAGCATATGAAACTGAGATTTATGTGAATGATGAGAAGCTGGAGTATTCCATTTCACCGACTGAAGTGAATACGCAATTGGTTACGATACAATTTACGAAAGCCGAATAGTCATCTTTTAGATGACTATTTTTGCTCTATATAATAGTAAGGCGACGGGAAATGGTTTACCCGGCATATAAGATTGGATTTTGAGTTAAATTATACATATAAGCATTATTTCAGATCTAAGACGCATTGCCCAAATGGCAGGCGTAAATTTTGGAGGTAAAAGTTTTGAATCTGCCTAATAAGATTACAGTAGCAAGAATCTGTTTAATTCCAGTATTTTTAATCATCATGCTTGTTCCCTTTTCATGGGGAACGCTAACTTGGGGAGAATACAGTTTGCCAGTGGCGCACTTAGCTGGAGCCATCCTCTTTATTATCGCTTCCACTACGGATTGGATCGATGGCCATTTTGCCAGAAAATATAATATGATTACTGATTTAGGGAAATTTTTAGATCCATTGGCTGATAAACTTCTGGTTTCGGCTGCCTTAATCGTTTTGGTTGATCTAGATTTAATGTACGGTCAATCTTGGATTGCCATCGTGATCATAAGTCGCGAGTTTGCAGTCACCGGATTACGTTTGGTGTTAGCGGGTACAGGGGAAGTGGTAGCAGCGAACCAGCTTGGAAAAATTAAAACATGGGCACAAATTGTTTCTATTTCGGCATTATTGCTGCATAACCTTCCTTTTGCCCTCATTTCACTTCCATTTGCTAATATCGCATTATGGATTGCATTAATCTTTACAATCTGGTCAGGTTTGGATTATTTTATAAAAAACAAAGAAGTATTTGTTAATTCAAAGTAAAACGAATGGTGGTTTTGAAAAGATGGATGCAGAAATCATTGCAGTGGGCTCAGAGCTTCTTTTAGGACAAATCAATAACACTAATGGAAGATTCTTATCGCAGCAGTTTGCGGAAATGGGGATCAACGTTTTTTACCATACTGTGGTCGGGGATAATGACCGCCGTTTACAACAAGCAATAGAAATCGCTGAATCAAGGGCGAACTTGATTGTCTTTACCGGTGGACTTGGTCCTACCAAAGATGATTTGACGAAAGAAACGATTGCTCGCCATATAGGGAAAAAGCTCGTTTTTAATGATGAAGCTTTGCAATCCATTGAAGCTTACTTCCAAAAACGGGAACGTCCGATGACGGAAAACAACAAAAAGCAGGCACTTGTCTTAGAAGGCAGTGAAGTGTTGGCAAACGATCATGGGATGGCACCGGGAATGGTCTTGTCCAAATCTGGGATTACATATATGCTTCTACCTGGTCCGCCAAGTGAAATGGAGCCGATGTTTTTAAGTTATGGTTATGAAAAGATCATGAATAAATTGGAAAAGCATGAACGGATCGATTCCAAGGTTCTTCGGTTCTACGGTATAGGTGAAGCCGAACTGGAAACGGTGATTGAAGATCTCCTTGTCAATCAAACGAATCCGACAATTGCCCCACTGGCAGCCGAAGGGGAAGTGACGTTAAGGATCACCGCTAAAGACTCATCTAAAGAAAAATGCGAAGAGCTTATATTGGAAGCGGAAAAAGAAATTCTTAGCAGGGTCGGCAAGTTCCATTATGGAAGTGATAATACTTCGCTAATAAAGGAACTTGTAAAAGAATTAACGGTCCGCAAGCTTTCGATTGCGGCAGCTGAAAGCTTGACCGGAGGGATGTTCCAAGAACAGCTGACAACCATCCCGGGCGCCGGTAAAGTCTTCAAAGGCGGAATTGTCTGCTATACGAATGATGCGAAGTCTAATGTCCTCGGCGTCAGTGATGATACCATTTCCGAGTATGGGGTGGTCAGCGGTGAGTGTGCTATGGAAATGGCCTCTAATGTCCGGAGCAAGCTCGATGCGGATGTAGGCATAAGCTTTACGGGCGTTGCAGGGCCGGATGAACAAGAAGGCAAGCCTGTAGGTACAGTATTTATTGGCATTTCCTATCGGGATGGAAACACTCATTTCAAGGAGTTGAATCTTTCAGGAAGCAGGGCGCAAAATCGTATTCGGAGTGTGAAGTACGGCTGTCATTACCTATTAAGGGATTTATAAACGCTATAAGCAGAGCTTTTTACAGCTCTGCTTTTTATTTGGTTTTAGAAGTTTGTTTCTTGAAAAATAGGGAAAAAAAGAAAAAAGTTAATTCAATGAAAGTGTTTTTTTGGGGGAGTAAGTGAAACGAAATGGAGATTTCCTTTAGATAAAACGCTTTTTTACAAAGAATATCCCGGAAGAAAAAAACGAATGAATGTTCGACTTTTTGCTTGGCAAAATAGTAAAAAGAGTATATAGTAAAGATAGGTTTTGAGACAGGGTACAAACCTTGATCTCAAATAATTGCTAACGTAAGTACACCTTTAATCGGGCAGCCGATTATTTGAATATAGAGGAGGAAATTGAGTGAGTGATCGTCAAGCGGCTTTAGATATGGCGTTAAAACAAATTGAAAAACAATTTGGTAAAGGTTCTATTATGAAACTTGGGGAACAGACTGATCGTAGGATTTCAACGATTTCAAGCGGTTCTTTAGCATTGGACGTAGCATTGGGAGTGGGCGGATATCCAAGAGGCCGGGTCATTGAGATATATGGACCTGAAAGCTCGGGTAAAACGACTGTTGCATTACATGCTATTGCAGAGGTGCAAAAGACTGGCGGCACGGCTGCATTCATTGATGCCGAGCATGCTTTAGATCCAGCATATTCAGAAAAACTTGGTGTGAATATCGATGAGTTATTGCTTTCACAGCCTGATACGGGTGAACAAGCCTTAGAGATCGCTGAAGCGTTAGTTCGAAGTGGAGCGGTGGATATCATTGTCATTGACTCAGTGGCAGCACTTGTTCCTAAAGCTGAAATCGAAGGCGAAATGGGAGATTCCCATATGGGTCTTCAAGCCCGGATGATGTCTCAGGCACTTAGAAAACTGTCTGGTTCCATTAATAAATCAAATACCATTGCCATTTTCATTAACCAAGTCCGTGAAAAAATCGGTGTTATGTTTGGAAATCCGGAAACGACTCCGGGAGGCCGGGCATTGAAGTTCTATTCAACTGTTCGTCTGGAAGTGCGCCGTGCGGAACAATTAAAACAAGGTAATGAAATCGTCGGTAATAAAACGAAAATCAAAGTTGTAAAAAACAAGGTTGCTCCACCATTCCGTCAAGCAGAAGTTGACATCATGTATGGTCAAGGGATTTCACAGGAAGGTGAAATCATCGATATGGGTGCAGATCTTGATATCGTCCTTAAAAGTGGCTCGTGGTATTCATACAATGAAGAGCGTGTCGGACAAGGTCGCGAAAATGCGAAGCTGTTCTTGAAAGAAAATCAGGATATCGCTCAGGAAATTTCTCAGAAAATCAGAGATCACTATAATCTCGATGGAGAGCATGAATTACCGCCAGAAGAAAATGAACCAGAAGAGCATTTTGAATTGCTTGATTAATGATATTTATAAAAGGCCTAAGCTTGTTCGCTTAGGCCTTTTATGTATATTTTGAGAAAAGTGCGAAATTTTCAGCGGATTAAAGGGCATTGAAATCAGATTTACAGACTTCTTCCATAATGAATGCTGTAGATTATGATGGTTGATATTAAGAAAACTTGAATAATCATTGATACATAAGGGACAAACGCTTGACAATAAAAATTCTCAACTATACAATTAATATGTATATTTTACAATTTTTCAAACTAAAATTTTGAAAATTAAGTGCTGTATATTGAATTTATGTGCAATGTACTTGCCGACAGTTCAACATTTTATGTAAAAAGTTCATAGCAAGGGGAGGTGAAACGATGGAACCCATGACAATCATCTTCACTTTGCTTGGCCTAATCGTCGGTGCAGTTGTTGGTTATTTTATTCACAAATCAAAATTTGAGAGTAAAATAGCAGGGGCAAAGGGCTCTGCAGAACACATCCTTGAGGATGCAAAACGTGAAGCGGAAGCACTTAAGAAAGAAGCCTTGTTGGAAGCAAAAGATGAAATTCATAAAGTTCGTGCCGATTCGGATCGGGAAGCCCGTGAAAGAAGGAACGAATTACAAAAACAAGAAAATCGGTTATTGCAAAGAGAAGAGAATCTGGACCGCAAGGATGAAACGTTAGACAAACGTGAGAGCCTTTTGGAGAAAAAAGAAGATTCTCTAAACCAAAGACAACAGCATATTGAAGAGATGGAAAGCAAAGTGGACGAGACGGTTCGTAAGCAGCAAACAGAGCTTGAACGTGTTTCCGGTTTAACTCGTGAAGAAGCTAAAGCAATCATTATCGACCGAATGGAAAACGAGCTGGCTCACGATGTAGCGCTTATGATTAAAGAAAGTGATACCCGTGCCAAAGAAGAAGCTGATAAAAAAGCAAAAGAAGTCCTTTCTCTTGCCATTCAGCGTTGTGCGGCTGATCATGTTGCAGAAACCACCGTTTCTGTAGTAAATCTTCCAAACGATGAAATGAAAGGACGGATAATCGGACGTGAAGGACGAAATATCCGGACGTTAGAAACGCTAACAGGTATTGACCTTATTATTGATGATACTCCTGAAGCTGTCATTTTATCCGGATTCGATCCAATTAGACGGGAAACGGCACGCTTGGCTCTTGAGAAACTTGTTCAGGACGGACGGATCCATCCGGCTCGCATTGAAGAAATGGTTGACAAAGCAAGACGTGAGGTAGATGAACATATTCGTGAAATTGGTGAACAAACAACTTTTGAAGTTGGAGTTCACGGTCTCCATCCAGATCTCATCAAAATACTAGGACGTTTGAAGTTCCGTACCAGTTATGGGCAAAACGTACTTAAACATTCAATTGAGGTGGCCCAGCTTTCAGGTTTACTGGCCGCTGAGCTTGGTGAGGATGAAGTTCTTGCCCGCCGTGCAGGTTTATTGCATGATATTGGGAAAGCGATTGATCATGAAGTGGAAGGCAGTCATGTTGAAATTGGCGTTGAATTAGCAACCAAATATAAAGAGCATCCAACTGTCATTAACAGCATCGCTTCACATCATGGCGATACGGAACCAACTTCCATCATATCAGTGCTTGTGGCTGCCGCTGATGCATTATCAGCTGCAAGACCGGGAGCTAGAAGTGAAACGCTTGAAAATTACATTAGAAGACTTGAAAAACTTGAGGAAATTTCCGAATCCTATGATGGAGTGGAAAAATCTTTTGCGATTCAAGCCGGACGAGAAGTGCGGATTCTAGTGAAACCAGAACAAATCGATGATCTTTCGGCACATCGACTCGCTCGTGATATCCGGAAAAGGATTGAAGAAGAGCTCGATTACCCAGGTCATATAAAAGTCACGGTCATCCGTGAAACAAGAGCAGTCGAATACGCCAAATAATTGTAAAGGAAAGACGAAGTGGTGCAAACCACTTCGTTTTTTCTATTTCCGATTTTAGTCGTTAAGCGTAATTCCTATAATTACCCCAAATTATGTTACAATACATACTTGAATAATTCATATTATTAGGTGAATCTAGAAAGGATTTTACAATGAAATTGCTATTTATTGGAGATGTAGTGGGGTCTCCTGGTCGTGACATGATCCAAGAATACCTTCCTAAGTTAAAAGAAAAGTATCGTCCGCATATCACGGTCATCAATGGCGAGAATGCAGCAAGTGGCCGGGGAATTACAGAAAAGATTTACCGAAGTTTTTTAGAGTGGGGAGCGCAGGCGGTGACCATGGGAAACCATACATGGGATAATCGTGATATTTTCAATTTTATTGATGAAGCGAAATATCTCGTCCGTCCAGCTAACTTTCCAGACGGGGCACCTGGAGAAGGAATGAAATTTTTAAAATTGAACCATCATGAAATAGCGATCATCAATTTGCAAGCGAGAACGTTCATGCCTGATTTGGATTGTCCGTTCAAAAAGGCGGAAGAACTCGTGGCGGAGGCTCGAAAAAAGACACCGATCATCTTTGTCGATTTTCATGGAGAAGCTACGAGTGAAAAGCAAGCTATGGGGTGGTTCCTGGATGGGAAGGTTACAGCCGTTGTCGGTACACACACACACGTCCAGACAGCCGATAACCGTATATTACCTGCAGGCACCGCTTACATATCAGATGTAGGCATGACAGGACCATATGATGGCATCCTAGGTATGGAAAGAGGGGCAGTCATCCAGCGGTTCCTAACTAGCCTTCCTGTTCGTTTCGAAGTGCCAAAAGAGGGTCGGACGCTATTGAGTGGGGTTCTCCTTGAAATTGATGATAAAACCGGCAAGGCAATAAAAATAGAAAGGATACTGATTAACGAAGATCATCCATTTTATCAATGATTCGAACGGATGGACAGTCAAACTGTCCATCCGTTTTTCCATTCAGTAATAAATGGTGGACAATCCCGGTTTTCTTTGTCATACAAGTTTTACTTGATGAATATAGTAGCAGTGGAAAGTGTTATAACTATTGAGCCAAGTTAGAATCGGCAGGGAAAACAAGGAGGACTAGGAATGGAAATATTAAAAGTTTCAGCAAAATCTAATCCTAATTCTGTAGCAGGCGCACTAGCGGGAGTGCTCAGGGAAAGAGGAGCAGCCGAAATTCAAGCAATCGGTGCAGGTGCGTTAAATCAAGCCGTCAAGGCAGTAGCAATCGCGAGAGGGTTTGTCGCACCTAGTGGAGTCGACTTGATTTGTATTCCTGCTTTTACAGATATACTTATTGATGGCGAAGAGAGAACGGCAATAAAACTAATCATTGAACCAAGATAATTTCATGTTTGGGTGCCCTGTTTGTCGGAAGGCGAGCAGGCTCTTTTTTGTCCTGAAATCCAAATGACGAAAAATCAATGTCCCTTTATAATGGAATATATAATCTTAAAAAAGATACAGGAAGGAGAATTACATTGGCGATTTTTGATGCACATTGTGATGTGCTGATGAAAATGTTCATCGATCCGGATATTTCTTTTACGAATAGTGATAAATTACATATAACAAAGCGGGGATTATTGGATGAAGGGGGAAAGGTCCAATGTTTTGCAATATATATTCCTGAAAAAGTCCACCCTGATATGAGGTTTCAAGCCGCTTTGGCGATGGTGGATATTTTTCATGAAAAGATTTTATCAGAGCCGGAAATGAAATTTATAAAGACCAAGGCAGACATCGAATCTTTAAAAGAAAAGGAAATAGGTGCAATGCTAACTTTGGAAGGGTGCGATTGCATTGGGAATGATTTGTTGAAACTGAAAACACTTATTCATCTTGGAGTGTCCTCCGTAGGTCTAACTTGGAATTACGCTAACTTGGTAGCGGATGGGGCATTAGAAACAAGAGGGGGCGGCTTGACAGGGTTTGGAACAGAGGTGGTGGCCCTATTGAATGAGAAGTCAATTTGGTGTGATTTATCCCATTTATCTGAAGCTGGATTTTGGGACACCCTAAAGTTGGCGAAATTCCCAATTGCCTCTCATTCGAATGCTCATCATCTTTGTCCGCATCCACGAAATTTAAAGGACGGGCAGATTCAAGCCCTTTTGCAGAAAAATGGGGTGATCGGCGTAACCTTTGTCCCGCAATTTCTTTCAAATGGCGGTTCGGCTACGATAAAGGATATCTTGAAACATATAGAACATATATGCAGTTTGGGCGGGGAAAGACAAATTGGATTAGGGTCTGACTTTGATGGAATCGATCATATGGTGGAAAATTTAAAGTCATATAAGGATTATCATAACTTAATCAATGAACTGATCAGGCTTTATTCCAGTGAGTTTGTAAAAGGACTCCTTTTTGATAATTTCACTCGTAATTTTCCGCTTGAAAAGGTAATATCTTAAGTGATTTTCAATTCTTACTATATAGATATGAATAAATATTCTGAAAATATAAAAAATAAAAGCAAAAAGGTTGCAATTTAATGATTTAACCGATAGAATTGAAAGCGTTTAGTACACCTTTCCTAAATTAGAACGATTAATTATACATAGTTGAATGTTCTGAAGAGAGGTGCGGTTAAATGCATTTATATACGAACGTCCTAAAGGAGTGTAAGACATGATCAATCAACTTTCATGGAAAGTTGGCGGACAACAAGGTGAAGGTATTGAAAGTACAGGAGAAATATTCTGTATTGCCCTCAATCGCTTAGGTTATTACTTGTATGGCTACCGTCATTTCTCATCCCGAATCAAGGGTGGACACACGAATAACAAAATTCGTGTAAGTACTACGGAAACTCGTGCTATCTCTGATGATTTAGACATCTTAGTTGCTTTTGACCAAGAAACAATTGACGTCAATTATAAAGAATTACATGAGGGTGGCATCATAATCGCAGATGCAAAATTCAAACCTGTCTGCCCAGAAGATACAAAGGCGGAATTATATATTGTTCCATTTACGGAAATAGCAGCCGAATTAGGAACATCATTAATGAAAAATATGGTCGCCATCGGTGCGACATGTGCTGTTCTAGGTATGGAAATTTCCGTATTCAACGATGTGGTTGATGAAATATTCGGCCGTAAAGGTGAAGAAATCGTTAAGAAGAATATGGATGCCATTACTGCTGGCTATAAGGCAATGGAAGTGATGCTTGGAGAAAAACTTGGCGCAATGGAGCTGGAAAAGGCAGACGGCCAAAAACGAATGTTCATGATCGGAAACGATGCCATCGCTTTAGGCGCAGTTGCAGGCGGTTGCCGCTTCATGGCAGCTTACCCGATTACCCCGGCTTCTGAAATTATGGAATACTTAATTAAAAAACTTCCTCAATTTGGTGGGACGGTCATACAAACTGAAGATGAAATCGCGGCGGCTACAATGGCAATCGGTGCAAACTATGGCGGTGTACGCGCCATCACAGCTTCAGCTGGACCTGGACTTTCCTTGAAAATGGAAGCGATTGGTTTAGCGGGCATTACCGAAACGCCAATTGTCATCGTCGATACTCAACGTGGTGGTCCATCTACGGGACTTCCTACAAAACAGGAGCAATCAGATTTAATGGCCATGATTTATGGTACACATGGTGAAATACCTAAAATCGTCATGGCTCCGAGTACTGTTGAGGAAGCCTTTTATGATACGGCAGAAGCATTCAACCTTGCAGAGGAATATCAATGTCCAGTTATCGTTTTATCCGACCTACAGCTATCATTAGGTAAACAAACGGTTCAGCCGCTTGATTATGGCAAAGTGGAGATAAGACGCGGAAAATTGGTTGACTTTGAAATTGAAGAGTCTGAAAACAAATCTTACTTCAAGCGTTATGAAGTAACGGAAGACGGAGTCTCACCACGTGTAGTGCCTGGTATGAAAAATGGAATTCACCATGTTACAGGTGTTGAACATGATGAAACGGGCAGACCTTCTGAGACGGCTTTGAATCGTAAATTGCAAATGGATAAACGGATGCGTAAGCTGAATAATTTAACTAACACATTCCAAACACCAGTATACAAAAACACACCGCATGAAGAAGCGGATTTATTAATTCTTGGCTTTAACTCAACACGCGGGACGATTGATGAAGCGATTGGCCGGTTAGAAACGGATGGAATGAAAGTGAATCATGCGCATATCCGTTTGATTCATCCTTTCCCAGCTGATGAAGTCCTATCATTGGTGCAAAGTGCTAAGAAAGTAGTAGTTATTGAAAATAATGCGACTGGACAATTGGCTAATATTATCAAGATGAATGTTGGACATGTTAATAAAATTAAAAGCATCCTAAAATATGATGGCAACCCATTCCTCCCGCATGAAATTCACACACAATGCAAGGAGATGTTCGAATATGGCAACGTTTAAAGAGTTTCGGAATGATGTAAAACCTAACTGGTGTCCTGGCTGCGGAGATTTCTCCGTTCAGGCTGCCATGCAGCGTGCGGCAGCCAATGTAGGATTGGAGCCGGAGAATTTGGCCGTTGTTTCCGGTATCGGCTGTTCAGGTCGTATATCGGGTTACATCAAGTCCTATGGTTTTCATGGCATCCATGGCCGCTCACTGCCAATTGCCCAAGGAGTAAAAATGGCCAACCGTGAATTGACCGTTATAGCTTCAGGCGGTGACGGAGATGGTTTTGCAATCGGGATGGGACACACCATCCATGCGATCCGCCGTAATATCGACATTACGTATATTGTCATGGATAACCAAATTTATGGATTGACAAAAGGCCAGACTTCTCCTAGGTCCGCTGCTGGATTTAAAACGAAATCCACTCCAGAAGGATCAATAGAACAAGCTGTTTCACCTATGGAATTAGCATTGTCAGCTGGTGCAACGTTTGTCGCCCAAAGCTTTTCCACTGACTTGAAAGACCTGACGGCGATCATTGAAGCAGGGATAAACCATAAAGGATTCTCCTTTATCAATGTTTTCTCTCCCTGCGTAACATATAATAAGATCAATACGTATGATTGGTTTAAACAAAACTTAACTAAATTGAACACGATTGAAGGCTATGATTCATCAAATAAAGAACAGGCCATGCAGACTTTGATGCAACATGACAGCCTTGTGACAGGGATTATTTATCAGGACTCTTCACGCCCTTCGTACCAGGAATTAGTGCCAGGGTATGCTGAAAAAGCGTTAAATAAATCAGAGCTGACACTGGATCAAGAACACTTTGATAAGCTTGTTGCTGAATTTATGTAAAAAGTTAAAAGGTTCACCCCTTAAGATGGGGTGAACCTTTTTTGTGAAAAATTAAGCGCTCCAGTAATTATGCCTCATGCTAGAACGCTTATTACTGGCTTAGCTTAACAATCGTTATGGCATCCGCCGAAGTTACGGTTAAAAACCGCAACCGAAACCGCCGAAACCGAAGAAATTGCAACGATTCCTTCTTCTACAACAACAACGGTCATTGTGATGATGATGATGATGGTGACGATCACAATCGCGGTCACGATCACGATCACGGTCCCGATCGCGGTCCCGATCGCGGTCCCGATCGCGGTCACGGTCACGGTCCCGATCGCGCCTATTACAGCCCCTCACAGCACGACAAAAATCGTCTGCGATTCTATCGTTATTTCTGTCCCGATCTCTGTCCCGATCGCGGTCCCGATCATGATGATCATGATTATTGCATCCACATGACATATAAGTCACTCCTTCATAATTTTGTTGTACAAGATATCTTATTCGAGAGCAGAAAAGATGCTATAGAAACATGACCCATTTAACAAAAATGTACGAATGCCCTAAAAATCATCATTATTAATGTGAAAAGGCCGATACAAAAGCGATTATGGTATTTTTGTGATGGATTTTTCATATCTTTTACATATTAAGGTAGATGAAGAGAGCAGCCCTATTTCAGGGGGAATGTACATGTTGAGAGGTAAAATGAAAGCCGTCGTCAAACACCACCGAGGTTATGGGGCACAATTACAAGTTGTCGATATACCGGATATTCGTGATGACGAGGTCTTGATTCGGGTGAAAATGACCTCGATCTGCGGAACGGATATTCATATTTTCACCTGGGATGAATGGTCACAGGGAAGAGTGAGTCCACCATACGTATTTGGGCACGAATTTGCTGGGGAAGTAATCGAGATAGGAGCAAGGGTCAGTAATGTTTCAGTTGGTGATTGTGTATCTGCCGAAACACATATCGTTTGCGGTACATGCAGGCAGTGCTTAACCGGGCAATTCCATATTTGTAAAAAAACAAACATTATCGGTGTTGATAAACAAGGGTGCTTTGCAGAGTATATAGCTCTGCCAGCCAAAAATTTATGGAAAAATCCAAGTGATATGCCACTCGATATTGCTACCATCCAAGAACCGATGGGTAACGCAGTCCACTCAGTGCTAGCTGGCGAGGTGCTGGGTAAAACGGTGGCAATAATCGGTTGTGGTCCAATTGGGCTTATGGCGATTGCTGTAGCAAAGGCCGCGGGAGCTGATAAAGTAATCGCTCTAGATATTAATGATTATCGACTTCAGCTTGCCAAAAAGATGGGTGCTACAGACCTCATTCATTCAATTAAACAGGATCCATTGGAAATCACGAAAGGCCTCACAAGTGCGGATGGGGTGGATGTTGTTTGCGAAATGAGCGGTAATCCTGCAGCTATCCAACAAGGGTTTAAGATGGCGACGAATGGTGGTAGAATATCAATACTAAGTTTGCCTTCTAAGCCCGTCACGCTTAATATAACGGAGGATATTGTATTCAAGGGTCTTACTGTCCAAGGGATAACTGGAAGGAAGATGTTTTCAACCTGGCAACAGGTTTCAAGTCTGCTTGAAAGTGGCAAGGTTGATGTAAAACCAATGATTACCCACCGTTTTTCACTTGGCGATTTTGAAAAGGGATTTGAACTGATGATCAAAGGTCAGTGTGGTAAGGTTCTCCTTATTCCTTAATCATCTGAAAAGGTTGAAATTGAATTGTCTGGATTTGGAAAATATAGGCAATGGATAGCGTCATCCAAAAATGATGAGAGGCTAATTTTGTAATAGCCTCTTATTTCATGTTCCTATTTTCCGTATTTGTGAAAAAATTCTTACAATCGAAGAAGCCACGACAGAATGATTGTTTCTTGCTGTTAAAAGCTTTATACTATAATAATGTGGATATATCACACTTAATAGCTAATATTTACTGGGAATTCTTAAAAAGGAAACCGTATAAAACCATTTGAAGATAGGTCTTGAAATAGTTGGTGAAAGAAATAAACTAACTATTTTGAAAGGAGATTAACTATGAACGAGAAACAACGATTAGAATCACAACAAGTACAGGCTGAGAATCCAGCGGACAAAAAATCCGAAAAGGACTTCAGTAAGTACTTTCAAGCCGTTTATATTCCGCCTTCCTTAAAAGATGCGAAAAAGCGAGGAAAAGAAGAAGTAGAATATCATGATGACTTTGCAATTCCTGAAGGTTTCCGTGGAATGGGAGAAGGTAAAAAGTTTTACATTCGTACTTATGGCTGTCAAATGAACGAACATGATACAGAAGTCATGGCGGGCATCTTTATGGCACTTGGTTATCAGCCGACAGACACGGTGGATGATGCTAACGTCATTTTACTTAACACTTGTGCGATTCGGGAAAACGCAGAGAATAAAGTGTTTGGTGAATTGGGGCATTTAAAATCATTGAAATTGGAAAAGCCGGATCTATTGCTTGGGGTTTGCGGTTGTATGTCACAAGAGGAGTCAGTTGTAAAGCGGATTCTAGAGAAGCACCATTTTGTGGATATGATTTTCGGAACGCATAATATCCACCGGCTGCCGCAAATTCTTAATGAAGCTTATCTTTCCAAGGAAATGGTCATTGAGGTTTGGTCCAAAGAAGGTGATGTAATCGAGAACCTTCCGAAAGTGCGTAAAGGAAAAACGAAGGCGTGGGTCAATATCATGTATGGCTGCGATAAGTTTTGTACTTACTGCATCGTACCTTACACAAGGGGGAAAGAAAGAAGCCGCAGGCCTGAAGATATAATCCAAGAAGTCCGTCATTTAGCGGCACAGGGTTACAAGGAAATAACCCTGCTTGGGCAGAATGTGAATGCTTACGGCAAAGATTTTACGGATATCGAATATCGTTTCGGCGATTTGATGGATGAAATCCGTAAAATCGATATTCCGCGTATTCGTTTTACGACAAGCCATCCCCGTGATTTTGATGATCACTTGATTGAAGTACTGGCTAAAGGCGGCAATCTCGTTGACCATATCCATCTTCCAGTTCAATCGGGAAGTACGGACACACTTAAAATCATGGCCCGTAAATATACACGCGAACAATATTTAGAGCTAGTAAAAAAGATCAAGGAAGCTATCCCAAGTGCATCGCTAACCACTGACATCATTGTAGGCTATCCGAATGAAACGGAAGAGCACTTTGAAGAAACAATGTCTTTATACCGTGAAGTTGGTTTCGATGCAGCATATACTTACATCTATTCACCACGTGAAGGAACACCGGCTGCTAAAATGCAGGATAATGTACCGATGGAAGTGAAAAAGGAACGTCTGCAACGCTTGAATGCCCTTGTCAATGAAACGTGCGCATTGAAAATGAAAGAGTATGATGGACAGATTGTTGAAGTGCTCGTTGAAGGCGAGAGCAAGAAGAATGCGGAAGTATTAGCAGGTTATACAACGAAAAATAAGCTCGTGAACTTCAAAGGACCAAAATCCGCTATTGGCCAAATCGTAAAAGTGAAAATCACCGGAACGAAAACATGGTCATTAAATGGGGATATGGTTGAAGAAGCAACGGCGATTGAGGTGGAGTAATATGACTAAATATACTAAAGATGACATTCTGAATAAAGCGGCCGAGCTTGCTGAAATGATCGCCAGCACGGAAGAAGTCGATTTCTTTAAACGGGCAGAAGCTCACATCAATGAAAACCAAAAAATCCGTGAAATGATCGCCAGCATCAAGAGCTTGCAAAAACAGGCTGTAAACTTCCAGCATTACGGCAAAGAGAAAGCATACAGCCAAGTTCAGGCCAAAATTGATTTGCTGGAAAAACAATTGGATGAACTTCCGATCGTGCAGGAATTCAAACAATCCCAAGTGGATGTAAATGATCTTTTACAAATGGTCTCATCACAAGTATCGAACAAGGTGACCGACCTGATCATTGAATCGACCGAAGGAGACGTCCTTCGCGGTGAGACAGGTTCACAGGTACAAGCAGGCGGCGGAAGCTGTTCATGAATATTATAAAAAGCCCTTCTGATTTCAGAAGGGCTTTTTAATATTCGAAAATCCTTATACAGTGCCCATTCGTGACACATATCCCAAAACTTGAGCATAAAATAACCTAGGTTTAAAACATTACAGCAGTTTTCAAACAATTAAAATTCTACGCACACTAGACTTTTACCACGCATAGGATGAATGGAAACTGTATGAGGAGGGTTCGCTAGCATGTCACAATTTAGAGAGATAATTACTAAAGCGGTGGTGGCAAAAGGACGTAAATTTACAAAGTCCTCTCACACCATTTGCCCGGCTCATCATCCTTCTAGCATTCTAGGTTGTTGGATCATCAACCATAAATACGATGCAAAGAAAGTCGGCAAAAAGGTAGAAATTCACGGCAGCTACGAAATCAACGTCTGGTATTCTTATAACCGTAATTCGAAGACGGAAGTTGTAACTGAAAAAGTGCAATATACCGACGTTATTTCGCTGAAATACCGTGATCCCGATTGTCTTGATGACCATGAAATCGTTGCAAACGCTGTCCAACAGCCGAATTGTTTAGAAGCTGTCATCTCCCCATGTGGACAAAAAATCATTGTCCATGTGGAACGGGAATTCTTTGTGGAAGTCGTCGGCGAAACGAAAATTTGTGTCGCTGTTAGTCCAGATGGCCGCTGCGAGGATGACTGGGGCTCTGATTTCGATGATGAGGATTTCGAAGATTTAGATCCGGATTTCCTTGATGAATTCGAAGACGAATAGAATTTAGAAATTAATACCGGATGACATTCCCTTCATCCGGTTTTATTTAATTTGAAGCGGGACAAGTCCATTGCAGGCCTGGCCATGATTAAAAAAAGGGATGGAATGTTACTATATCAGTGCGTATGGCTTTGCATAGGTAGCTCAAAAAAAAGTTTGAATTCAAAGGATAATTGATTTACCATGCAATTTCGAATACAGGCAATGTTGCTTTCCCGTATGTTATAATGAAGGACATAAATGTGTAATAGATTTTAGTTTGGAAAGGTTTTGAAGGAATGGCTGGATATACTCCGATGATACAGCAATATTTAAAAATTAAGGCAGAGTATCAGGATGCCTTTTTATTTTTTCGTTTAGGCGATTTTTATGAAATGTTTTTTGACGATGCACTGAATGCATCACAAGAGCTCGAAATCACATTAACGAGCCGAGAAGGCGGTAGTGAAGAGCGAATTCCGATGTGCGGCATTCCGTATCACTCGGCTGCTAATTATATTGATATATTGATAGAAAAAGGTTTTAAAGTAGCTATTTGTGAACAAACCGAAGATCCGAAGCAAGCCAAAGGTGTGGTACGCAGGGAAGTTGTCCAGCTGATTACTCCGGGAA
Source organism: Bacillus sp. B4EP4a (assembly GCF_006680105.1). Classification (NCBI taxonomy): domain Bacteria; kingdom Bacillati; phylum Bacillota; class Bacilli; order Caryophanales; family Bacillaceae; genus Bacillus; species Bacillus sp. B4EP4a. The sequence continues at coordinate 16,748 of NZ_VHIK01000003.1, read as the reverse complement.
CGAAAATGGATAGTAAGGGTCTACGTGAAAAGGAAAATAATTATATTGCCACCATCACATATTTCACGGATGGTCAGTTTGGCTTTGGATACAATGATTTATCGACAGGGGAAAATAAGGTCACTTTGATTGAGAGTTTCGAGGAAGTCCTGAATGAATTTGCCATACTTGGTGCGAGTGAAGTGGTCATTGCCGAGGATTTCAATGAAGAATGGAAAAAAAGGCTGCAAGAACGGGGCGCTGCCGCTCTATCCCTAGAGAATAATTTGGTTCAAAGCGAGTCATTCGTTGCATTGCTTCATCTGTTAAAAGACCAGAAACTGGCGACAACGACCTCACGTTTATTGAATTATCTTTACCGTACCCAAAAACGCAGCCTGGATCATTTACAGCCAGTGCTTGCATATGAAACATCACAATATATGAAAATTGATTATTATAGCAAACGCAATTTGGAATTAACTGAAACCATTCGCTCCAAAGGTAAAAAAGGCTCATTATTATGGCTGCTTGATGAAACGAAAACGGCCATGGGCGGAAGGATGTTGAAACAATGGATTGATAGACCGCTCATTAATAAAAAGCAGATCGAGCGGAGACAAAGCCTTGTTGAAACCCTGAAAAATCAATACTTCGAACGGCAGGACTTACGTGAACGCCTTAAGGAAGTGTACGACTTGGAGCGGCTTGCCGGAAGGGTGGCCTTCGGGAATGTAAACGCTCGGGACTTGATTCAACTGAAACGTTCATTGCAACAGGTGCCGATCATTCGTGAAATCGTGAAATCAATGGCATCCAATCAGGATATTTCAATTTTGGCCGATAAATTGGATCCTTGCGAAGAAGTGACGGATTTGCTTGAAACGGCGCTTGTAGAAAACCCGCCATTGTCCGTGAAGGAAGGGAATATCATTCAGGATGGTTTCCATAAGGAGCTGGATACATACAGGGATGCCAGCAGAAACGGGAAAACTTGGATTGCGCAGCTTGAACGCGAAGAGCGGGAACGTACTGGGATCAAATCATTGAAAATCGGATATAATCGTGTATTTGGCTATTACATTGAAGTCACACGAGCCAATTTGCATCTGCTTGAAGAAGGCCGGTATGAACGAAAGCAAACTTTAACGAATGCCGAACGTTATATCACACCTGAATTGAAAGAAAAGGAAGCTTTGATTTTACAAGCAGAAGAAAAAAGCATCAGTTTGGAGTATGACCTATTCCTCAATCTTCGTGAAGAGGTCAAAAGCTATATCCCGCGCTTACAGGATTTAGCGAAAGGCGTCAGTGAACTGGATGTCCTGCAGTGCTTTGCAACGATTAGCGAAGAACGCCATTATGTGAAGCCAGTCTTTTCTGATGATCGGAGAATCGTACTGAAGGAAGGCCGGCATCCAGTGGTCGAGAAAGTCCTTCAATCACAGGAGTATGTCCCCAATGACTGCTTTATGGGTGGAGAAAGGGAGTTACTTTTGATCACAGGACCAAATATGTCGGGTAAAAGTACGTATATGCGTCAAATTGCGCTAACATCGATTCTAGCGCAAATTGGATGCTTCGTATCAGCAAGTATAGCTGAATTGCCTATTTTTGATAAGGTGTTTACTAGGATTGGCGCGGCAGATGATTTGATTTCCGGTCAAAGTACATTCATGGTCGAGATGCTTGAAGCAAGAAATGCCATCATGAATGCGACGGAAAACAGTTTGATATTATTTGATGAAATAGGGCGGGGAACATCAACTTATGATGGGATGGCGCTTGCTCAGGCCATCATTGAATATATTCATGAGGAAATTGGGGCAAAGACTCTCTTTTCGACTCATTATCACGAATTGACTGTATTGGCGGCGGAACTGCCAAAATTGAAAAATATCCATGTCAGTGCCATTGAGCAAAATGGAAATGTCGTTTTCCTTCATAAAATAAAAGAAGGGCCAGCAGATAAAAGCTATGGAATCCATGTGGCTAAGCTAGCTGATTTACCTGAGCAGTTAATAGATCGGGCGGCTGCTATTTTAGCGCAGCTAGAAAATGAAAATGGACAGGCAAAGGCGATGCCTGAACAGCCTGCTGCCGCTGTAGAAGCACCTATTGCCGAAGCTGCCCCGGTAACATCCGTCAATGAAGCACAGCTTTCCTTCTTTGGGGAAGAGGCTCCTAAAGGAAGAGTGAATTCTTCACCTAAGGAAAAAAAGGTGCTGGATGACATAAAATCACTGGATATCCTTGAAATGACGCCGCTTGAGGCAATGAATACCCTTTATAAATTACAAAAGAAACTTAAATGAGAATTAAAGCGAGGCGATAAAAATGGGAAAAATCATACAGCTTGATGAGGCTTTATCAAATAAAATCGCAGCTGGCGAAGTTGTTGAACGCCCAGCCTCAGTCGTTAAGGAACTTGTGGAAAACGCAATAGATGCAAACAGTACCATTATAGAGATTGAATTGGTGGAGGCTGGACTTGGTTCCATTCGGATCGTGGATAATGGCGATGGGATTTTGGCTGATGACATAGAAGCGGCATTTAAACGCCATGCCACAAGTAAAATAAAAGATGAAAATGATCTTTTCCGAATTCGAACACTTGGCTTCCGCGGTGAAGCAATGCCCAGTATTGCTTCAGTTTCCCGTTTTGAAATGAAAAGCAGCACAGGCGAAGGTGTGGGAACGCGCATACTTCTTGAAGGCGGCATGGTTAAGGAACTCGAGGCTTCATCAAGCCGGAAAGGAACGGATATCCTGGTTTCCGACTTGTTTTACAATACTCCTGCAAGGTTGAAATACATGAAAACCATTCATACCGAGCTAGGAAATATTACGGATGTCGCTAACAGGCTCGCACTTTCGCATCCGGATGTTTCTATCCGGTTATCACACAACGAGAAGCGAATCCTGCATACGAATGGTAACGGTGATGTCAGGCAGGTGCTAGCCGCAATCTATGGTACGAATATTGCCAAAAAGATGATTCCGGTTCAGGCAAGCTCCTTGGACTTCAAATTATCCGGATATATCGTTATGCCTGAGGTCACCCGGGCTTCAAGGAATTATATTTCAACCATGATAAACGGCCGCTTCATTAAAAACTATGCGCTGGTGAAAGCAATCCTGGATGGATACCATACACTTCTTCCAATTGGGCGTTTTCCAATTGCTTTGTTGAATATTGAAATGGATCCGATTCTTGTCGATGTCAATGTACATCCATCCAAAATGGAGGTAAGGCTCAGCAAGGAACAGGAATTGTACAGTCTTGTATCGGAAACGATCAAATCTTCGTTTAAAAAGATGTCTCTAATACCAAGTGGATATACACCAACACCAAAGCCGGAGCAGGTGAAAAGTGAGCAAACTACGCTGGAATTGGACCATGTTGTGGAAAGCGGCAAGCGGGTCCTTGAAGAAGCCAAGAAAGAAGCTTCACTCTTGAAGGATACCTTGATTCGGGAAAAGCAGGAACAAAAGAGTTACGTGGATCATAATGAAGATTTCAATCTTGAACCAATAAAGGAAATAATCTATAGCAATGAACAGCAGCAAATGGCAGATGCCTATATTCCGGTCTTACAAGATGATGAAAGCAAACCAAATTACGAGTCAGCTGAAAAGTATACAACCTATACTGTCGAACAAGAGGAAGAAATTGAGGTAAATGAACCGGAAAGCCGCATCCCTCCCATGTACCCAATTGGGCAAATGCATGGAACCTATATTTTCGCCCAAAACGAAAAAGGTTTGTACATCATAGACCAACATGCTGCCCAGGAACGGATCAAATACGAATATTTTAAAGAAAAGGTCGGACGTGTTGAAAACGAGCTACAGGATATGCTGGTTCCCATCACCCTTGAATTTTCAACAGACCAATGTATCAGGATAAATGAATATCGGCATGAATTGGAAAAAGTCGGCGTCTATTTAGAAGAGTTTGGCTATAACGCCTATATTGTCCGATCTCATCCACAATGGTTCCCTAAAGGAATTGAACAGGAAATCCTTGAGGAAATGATAGAACAATTGCTATCGATGAAAAAGGTCGACATCAAAAAATTGCGTGAAGAAGCAGCCATCATGATGAGCTGTAAAGCCTCAATAAAGGCAAACCGTCATCTGCGCAATGATGAAATCCAAGCACTATTGGATGAACTAAGGCGGACAACCGATCCCTTCACATGTCCTCATGGAAGACCTATCATCATCTCTTATTCCATTTATGAAATGGAGAAAATGTTCAAAAGGATCATGTAATGAAAAGCAATGGAGAACCCTTATGTACGGGGTTCTCCATTGCCTTTTTCGATTCTGATTTATTAGACGCCATCCATGAAAGGGATATAGGGCTTGGACAGGGTTAATTAAGTTCACAACACTTATCTTCAATAATAATAATATGGGGGAGTGGGCTGGAATTGATAGTTGTATGCCGGGGCAGTATACATTTGGTTATCATAGTGATTATTATATTGCGGATATTGCTGCATGTCTTCTTCGGACGCTCGATGGCAGTTGGCTGGCGGACCGATGAATGTTGAGGGTTGAACTGGCGCAATTGCTTTTTTCCATTGGTTTTCATCCATGCAATACGTATGTGCCATAATATTTGCAGGTGTCAATTTTAAGATATCCGAACCCAGGATCACCTCAGGTGTTGGTGCATTAAATATGGCCAGCAGGTGAGTATTATCCATATTAGCCACTTCATAATGCCACCAACCTTGTGGAACATTGGCTACTTGGCCAGGTTTAATGGGGTAATTTTGTATTTGCTTAGTAAAAGGATTCAGTAATGAAACGGTTGCAGCTCCAGAAATGCAATACACTAGCTCTGCAGCATTTTGGTGATAATGCGGTTCTACGACATTGTTTGAACTAAGGTAAATATCTAATAGAGAAACATTTTCGAGTGTGTTCAATTGTTTGATACCTAATACATTTATATAGTTTTGATTGTCTTTTTTCATTAAATTGCTTTTATTAACATCAAAAAAGTATTGTGTGGATGGTGAAGTATAGTCCATATAGGAAACCATGAATTTATCATTCCTTTTTTTAATACTTGATTTTTCAGGATATGTTAAATCTCATTTTAATGTGCAATAACCCAGTGGGTTATTTGCTCATGGAGCTAATAAGGAGTGCTGATGGTCCCGACATCGAATGAATGAGATGCAGTGATTTCATGTAACGAATAGGCCGAAAACAGATGGTTATGAGATAAATGTTATTTTTATATATTATAAAATCGAAACTACTAATCTGATTATTGGATATAATCAAACTTTTGATAAGCAGAATTTTCCCATTGCGTGACTTTAAATTACAGTGATATAATGTTCTTTATGATTTTAAAGTTTAACATAGGAAGTGGCTAAATTGTCGAACAATTCAAAAGAGAGTAAATTCGTCCCGTACGTCTCTGCATCTAAATCTCTACCGGAATTGACTGCAACTGCAATCATTCTAGGGATCATTCTTGCAATCGTATTCGGGGCGGCAAATGCATACTTAGGCCTACTTATTGGTTTAACTGTCTCTGCTTCAATACCCGCAGCGGTAATTTCAATGGCTATCTTAAGAGGGGTTTTTCGCAGGGATTCAATATTAGAAAACAATATTGTGCAAACGATGACCACGGCAGGTGAGGCTATTGGTGCCGGTGCTGTATTTACCATACCAGCACTATTCATGTGGGACATGGACGTGAGTCAAGCATTCATCATTTTCGTTGTATTAACTGGGGGATTTTTAGGGGTCTTCATGATGGTTCCCCTTCGACAGCTTTTGATTGTAAGGGAACATGAAACATTACCATATCCTGAAGGTACGGCATGTGCCGAGGTCCTGAAATCAGGAGAAAAGGGTGGTACAAGCGCGAAACTAATCGGAGCCGGTTTGGTTATCGGCGGTGTCGTTAAAGGGCTTGGTGATGGGTTTAAGCTTTTCAAGACAGAGGTTGAAACAGGAATCACGAATTTTAAAAATGCAGTGGTTGGTCTTGATGCCTTTCCTTCCCTTTTGGGTGTAGGTTATATTATTGGACCGCGTGTTGCAGGACAAATGCTAGGTGGGGGTTTATTAGCCTGGGTCGTTCTAATACCGGCCATCAGCTTTTTTGGCGGAAGCAATGGAACAGCCATTTTCCCTTCTGATGTACCGATCGGTGAATTGGATGCATGGGGAATTTGGGATAATTATATACGCTATATTGGTGCTGGTGCCGTTGCAACTGGCGGATTAATCACATTGATCAAAACATTACCAATACTTTTCAGTTCAGTTTTTGATACTCTTAAAGGCGTAAAAGCCAATAAAGGACAACTAAAATCAGGTTCAATCCGTACAGAACAAGACATGCCGGCTAAATACGTTTGGCTGGGAACGATCATCGTAATTTTAATCATTGCTTTCACACCTATAACAGATGTAGGAATCATCGGTGCGATTGCAATTGCGATTTTTGGATTTTTATTCGTAACAGTGGCTTCAAGGGTTGTTGGAATCGTCGGAAGTTCTTCTTCCCCTGTTTCTGGAATGACGATAGCTACACTATTGATTGTGGCCATTGTCTATAAAGCTACTGGTTTTACTGGTACGACTGGAATGGTAGCCGCATTAACCGTCGCGGCGATCATTTGTACAGCACTTGCGGTTTCAGGTGATGTTTCACAAGATCTAAAAACAGGATATATAGTCGGCGGAACACCATGGAAACAACAAGTTGCCATGATGATCGGTGTTGTTGCGTCCGCTTCGGTCATTGGTTTTATCCTGGTTCTGATGGATAATGCATATACGATGGGATCTGCAGAACTACCTGCACCTAAAGCGGCACTAATGAAAATACTTGCTGAAGGTGTTCTTGGGGGGGATTTACCTTGGACTCTCATCTTTATCGGTGCTGCTATTTCCATCACATTAGAGTTTTTCGGTCTGAATTCACTTGTTGTTGCAGTCGGCATTTACTTGCCGGTCCATACTAGTGCCCCAATCATGATCGGTGGATTTATTCGATTCTTCGTTGAGTTCTTCTCGAAAACAAAAGAAGCGCTTAAAGCACGGGTTGATAGAGGGGTATTATTTGCCTCAGGTTTAATTGCAGGTGAATCATTGATTGGTGTACTTATTGCCATATTGATCGCAGCAGGTGTCCAAGTTCCGGCTGCGGCTAAATTAGCCAGCAATTTGCTGCCATTCTTACTATTCCTAGCTCTAGCTGGATTGCTATGGTTCGTATCCAGCAAAGGGAAAAAAGAAGATGCTTCATAAACGCCAATCAAAAAAGAGGAACCTGTTAACTATGGTTCCCCTTTTGGAAAGACGCGTCACTATGGTACATGAATCTTCGGAAGCAACTTTTTTGGTCATTCAAAGGACCAATTTTGTGGAACGAATTACAATTCGTTTCTTTAAACAACCATCAGTCCGTAAAATCAAGCTTGATAAGTTTGGGGCATATGCCATTAAACAGATGCAGTTCCAAAGGAATGTAAATCAGATTTCTGAAGCGATGAGTGAACATTTTGGTGAGGAAGCAGAACCAGCCTTACCGCGGTTGATGAAGTTTCTGGAAATTCTTGAGGTTCATGATTGGATCATATGGAATGATGAAGAAGAAAAATGAAAAAAAGCTGAAGCTCTTTTTGAAGCTTCAGCTTTTTTCTGTTTTGGATTTGGTAAACAAAATTTTCATTAAGTTTATGACATTCTAATGATCTCCATTTTAAGAAATTGGACTATAGGTATAATTATTTGTAATAACTTTATAGATATTGTATTCTTGTACTGGTAGTCATGATGAATAAAGCAGTGATATTCAATTTTGAAGAGCAGGTGGGTTATTATGGGAAGAGTACAAGGTAAAGTAGCATTAGTGACAGGTGGAGCTTCGGGTATAGGGTTATCCATATCCACACTGATGGCTAAAGAAGGCGCAAAAGTCGTGATTGCTGATTTTAACGAAGCAGGAGCAAAAGAAGCGGCCGAAAACATTAAAAAACAAGGTGGGGAAGCGGCTGGAGTATTCTTGGATGCTGGACAAGCAGATTCTATCCAGGCAGCAGTCGACTTTACAATTGAACAATATGGTACGGTTACGGTACTTGTTAATAATGTGGGTTTAACTAACCTGCATAAAGATCTGGATGTCGTGAATTTAGATTTGGAAGAATGGGACCGACTTATGGATGTGAATTTAAAAAGTGTCTTATTGGGAAGCAGGTTTGCAATTCCTCACATGATTAAAGTGGGAGGGGGATCGATAATCAATACTGCCTCGATGGCTGGGTTTACAGGTGACTCCATACGATCTGCATATGGTGCGTCCAAAGCGGGGGTAGTGAATTTGACCCGTTATATCGCTGCACAGTATGGTAAAGATCATATTCGTTGTAATGGAGTGGCACCAGGCCTTATTTTAACTCCTGCAGCGAAAAATAATATGCCTCCGGCCGTACTCGATATTTTTGCCAAATTTAATGCATTGCCATATCATGGTGAAGCGGATGATATCGGATATACAGTTCTATTCCTTGCATCTGATGAGTCCAAATTCATTACAGGTCAGACGATCCAAGTAGAAGGCGGTCATTATATGGCAAACCCAAGCATCTCTGATTTTAATGATTATGTAACTAAAGCAAAATCCAATTAATTGTCTGGACATTCATATAACAAAACTTTACCCTGGATAAGATTAGCCTTATCCGGGGTTTTTAATTAGGAAGCCCTAAATTTAAAAAAACATGAAGCAGGTGCAGATAACTATGGAAGTAACGAATTATGATGAAATGCTGAACATCAAGACGGAAGGTGAACAAAAAAAATTCAATGATTCTTTGCATTATCACCGCTATGAACCTACGCCATACAGTGCATTAGAACATTTATTCAAAAAATATGCACTGAAAAGAAATGATCGCATTGTGGATTTTGGATGCGGTAAAGGGCGCTTGAATTTTTTTATCCATCACTTATATCAATCATCTGTGGTTGGCGTGGAGATGAATGAAAATTTCTATAAAGAAGCGATCGAGAATCTGAATGGCTACATGAAGAAAAGGAAAAACAACAATGGAAATATAGAATTCCACTGTTGTTTGGCAGAAGAATATGATATTGATACGAAAGACAATCGTTTTTATTTCTTTAATCCGTTCTCGGTACAGATTTTCATGAAAATCATCAATAACATTTTGCTTTCCTTTGAAAAAGAACCGCGCCAAATAGAACTTATATTATTTTATCCTTCACAGGATTATATTTTTTTCCTCGAAAATCAAACCGCCTTCGAGCTGAAAAACGAAGTGATGTTACCTGGCTTGACTGAATCTAATCCTTTTGAGAAATTCGTCATGTATGAATTGTTGAATTGAATGGAGACACGTTTTTTTTGGTGATAATCAAGTAAATATTAAAAGCAACCAAGCAATCATTGGTGCTTGGGTGCAATGAGTGAAGCCATTAAAGATGCTTAATTTACAGCATATTGTAAAATCTTTTGAGACTGTGATTCATATTGTTTTTCTATATAAATTTGATGCCAAATCATAAAAGTTAAAATGGTCCAGAGCTTCCGGCTGTTGTCCGTATATCCCTAGTCTATTAGATTAGTTTATTATGCAATATTTATCAATTTTACCCATTTAATCAATGTATTTGTAATTATGTAAATATATATATCCAGGTGCGCAACGAAAAAAGGCAATCGTTATGATTTCCTCTCATAATGTAGTCGAATTCGATGAAAAGCCAGTTTGCCTACAGAGTTTTTTTAATAAGTTCCAGTTGGTTTCAGAAATTCGCTCTCTTTCCGCAGATTGTCTGCAAAGCCTCATCAAAGCAAGCATCCAGCGGAGACTTGTCGGCAGGAGTATCGCAAATTACTTCAATCTTGTGAGGGTTTCATCAGTAAAAAATGTCTCCTTTTAAAAATCATGATTCGGTGTGAGCATTCCGTATTAGAATCAATATGCCGTATAAAAAGTATACAAAAAAATGGGATGCCTTAATTAATAAGGCATCCCATTTTTTTATATATTTATAATCAATAGTTCCGCTCGATGACAAAGTGTGCACGATCGCCTCTAAAGAGAGTTTTAGAGAATTCAATGACCGATCCGTCATTCTCATATGTGTAAGTTTCTAAGGAAAAACAAGGTGAACCGTTCGGCACATCCAATTTGTCAGAAATGGAATCGTCGGCAAGTGAAAACTCCAAGTGTTCGACTGTTTTTTTTACTTTTAAATTAAATTGTGTCTCAAGTACTTTAAAGAGTGATTTTTCGCAGGCTTCGATATTTAGCCCGGGTGTTTTATACCAAGGGAGAAAGGCAATTTCATATTGAAGGGGGATGTCGTTTACGTAACGTATCCGTTCCAGTTTATTTACGGGGTCTCCAATATTTTGTTTGAAAAGCTTGGCAAGGGTAGCATTTGCTTCAATCACCTTTAAGCTAATGACCTTTGTAGAAGGGTTTTTTCCTTGCATCGTGACTTGCTCAGAGAACTTTTCAACCGTGCTTGTAAGAAATTGCTTCACTTTATTCTCCGAAACGAAAGTCCCTTTGCCTTGAACACGGTAGATGTAGCCTTCGACGTTCAATTGCTGTAAGGCCGTACGAACTGTTGTCCTGCTTACTCCGTATATTTTACAAAATTCGGCCTCAGTCGGTAATTTTGTATTTGGTTGATATTCGCCATTTTTTATGAGATCGATAATCGATTCCTTAACTATGGAATGCAATGCCGCTTCTTTATTCATGGTCTCCACAGTGATTCCTCCTATGTTCATTCCCAATCTATACATATAGATTATCTCGGATAAGTTCAATAATCAACTTTAAATCGAAAATTTGTAGTAACAAATTAAAAATTGTGTTGATATTTTTTCAATTTGTAACTACAATGTATGTATGAGGGTAATAATACCCATTTCATATAGCCTTTCAAGGGAAGTGATAAAACAAAGTAACATGGATTATTACAAAAATGCGGTTTAGTCTTACTTAAAAATACTGAATAATCAATCATTAAAAAGGGGGGTAATTTCAATGAATATCTTATTATGTTGTTCTGCGGGGATGTCTACTAGTTTATTAGTTACCAAGATGGAGGAAAGCGCTAAAAAACAAGGGATAGAATGTCGTATATGGGCTGTGGGTTCTACAGAAGTGAACAATGAAATAGATAAGGCCGATGTGATTTTATTAGGTCCGCAGGTTAGATATCTTCTTTCCAAGTTACAGGAAGCGGGGAAAGAAAAGGGTATTCCAGTCGCAACCATCAATCCAATGTTCTATGGACTATGTAATGGTGAAGAAGTATTAAAACAAGCCACTACTTTAATAAAAGGAGAATAAGGATATGATGACTTTTATTGATAAGTATATTATGCCTGGGGCGGTAAAGGTAGGAAATAACCGGCATTTGCTTGCGATTCGTGACGCATTGATTGGAATGATAGCGATTACAATGATTGGGTCATTCGCCGTCCTGTTTAATAATCTCGGGCAAGTCATCAGGCCTTACGGAAGAATGATGGAGGCCATCTTCGGTCCTGCATGGAATACGCTGGGCGGTGATATTTGGTTTGGAACCTTTGCATTCATGACGGTATTTGCGGTATTCGGCATCTCTTATAAATTGGCACGATCATACGGTGACGATGGTTTTGAAGCGATGCTGGTTTCCGCAGCCTGTTTCTTCTTATTATTGCCTCAAATCGGAAATGTCACTTTAACCATCGATGATAAGGATGTAACAGGCGGGGCATGGGGTTTTGTAAGCGTTAACTATTTTAATGCAACAGCCCTATTTACAGGTATTGTCGTTGCCTTAATTGCCACTGAAATCTTTGTGAGACTTTCACGAGTGAAATATTTAGTCATCAAGCTGCCTGATGGAGTACCCCCAGCGGTAGCACGTTCATTTGCAAAGTTAGTGCCGGGTATGGCGACGATCTTTATCGCTGGTGTATTCGGACTGCTATTCCGTAAAATTACGGATGGGCAGATACTGAATGACTGGCTTAGTAAAGTGATTGTATCTCCATTACAAAGTGCAGTAGATTCACTGCCATTCGCTATTTTACTAGTATTTCTTGTTCATTTATTATGGATGATCGGTTTGCATGGACCCAATATCCTTGGCGGGATCACGACACCGCTTTTTGAAAGTTCGGGAGTGAAAAATATCGATTTATATGCAAAAGGCGTCAAAGACATGGATCAATACGGGGTATTGGCGGGTTCTTTCCTGGATGCATTTGTTTATTTAGGCGGATCTGGTGCAACATTGGGCCTTATCATTGCAATGATCATTGCCGGTCGGAAACGGTATAAACAGATGATTGCACTCGGAGGGGCACCAGGAGTGTTCCAGATTAACGAACCCATTCTTTTCGGATTGCCTATCGTTCTGAATCCAATGTGGTTCATCCCATTTGTTCTCGGCCCGGTAATTACAACTGTGATTTCTTATATCGCAGTAAGCAGCGGAATGGTTTTCCCAATTGTCGCCAAGATTCCATGGGTTACCCCTCCGATCGTGGGTGGATTCCTGGCAACAGGCGGGCATATGTCCGGAGCGGTCTTGGCTGCAATCAACTTAGTCATTTCAACAGCGATTTATTTACCATTCGTTTATGCTCAAGTGAAGATAGACACCAAAAATAAAACAGAGCTTACAAAAGATTCAGAAACGCTAAGCGTTTAAGAAAGAAGTGATGAAAATGGAAAAAGAAGAATTATACCAACTATCCTTTCAATTGATTTTATATAGCGGGAATGCGAGAAGCTTTGCAATGGAAGCGATGCAGGAAGCAAAGAAAAGGAATTTTGATTCTGCTCGCGTGAAAATAGCCGAAGCTGAAACAGAATTACTGCAGGCCCATAAATACCAAACCCAATTAATCCATGCTGAGGCGGGCGGGGACCAATTTGATCTTCCCATTATCCTGGTGCATGCACAAGATCATTTAATGACAGCGATGACTATAAAGGATCTTGCAATTGAAATGATTGATCTACGCGAAGAATTCTTACATGCAGATGCTGTGAAGGAGAGGACTGCTGAATGAGCAAGGGGTTGAAGATTGTCACGATTGGCGGAGGTTCGAGCTATACGCCTGAATTGATTGAAGGTTTCATCAAATATCATGAAAAACTTCCTGTAAGTGAAATTTGGCTCGTGGACATCGAAGCGGGAAAGGAAAAGCTAGAAATTGTCGGGAATTTGGCAAAAAGGATGATTGAAAAGGCTGGTGTGAATATTGAAGTCCATCTCACGCTAGACAGAAAGAAAGCGCTTAAAGGCGCTGATTATGTAACAACCCAGCTGCGGGTTGGCCAGCTCGCAGCAAGGGCGCTTGATGAAAAGATTCCATTGAAACACGGAGTGATCGGACAGGAGACGAATGGACCAGGCGGGCTTTTCAAGGCTTTTAGAACGATTCCCGTCATTCTGGATATTGCTCATGAAATGGAGGAATTATGTCCGGAAGCATGGCTGATTAACTTCACGAATCCTGCAGGAATGGTAACGGAAGCAGTTCTGCGTCACAGTAATATTTCCAAAATCATCGGCCTTTGCAATGTGCCGATTGGTATGGAACGAGGTGTTGCGGATTTAATGGATGTAGAGCCATCAAGAGTCCGGATCGACTTTGCTGGCTTGAACCATATGGTTTACGGCTTGGATGTATTCGTTGATGGCGAGAGTGTCAAAGATCAAATCATCCATTTGATTACAGATCCATCTAATGCTGTTACGATGAAGAATATCCATGCAATGGGCTGGGAACCGGAATTCCTAAGAGCGTTAAACCTATTTCCGTGTCCATACCACAACTACTATTATAAAACGGGAGATGTGCTAGCCCAAGAATTGAAGGATGCAGAAAAAGGGGAAACACGTGCAGAGGTCGTTCAAAGACTTGAAACAGGTTTATTCGAGCTATACAAAGACAAGGATCTGGCAATCAAGCCGCCGCAGCTTGAAGAGCGCGGAGGTGCGTACTACAGTGATGCTGCTGTGCGGTTGATTTGCTCGATGCATACTGATAAGCGAGATATTCAAGCGGTAAATACCGTAAATCATGGTGCGATTGAAGGCATTCCCTATGGCTCGGCGATTGAAACCAGTTGCGTGATAACTAAGGATGGTCCTAAGCCAATCAATGTAGGTGAGCTTCCTGTCGCAGTCCGCGGTTTAATTCAGCAAATCAAATCCTTTGAAAGGGTAGCCATCGAAGCTGCAATTACAGGGGACTATGATACTGCGTTGCTTGCCATGACGATCAATCCACTCGTTCCAAGTGATCGGGTTGCAAAACTTATCTTAGACGAAATGTTGGAGGCGCATAAAGAGTATTTGCCGCAGTTTTTTGAAAAAAAGGAGTTGCAGGATAATTTATCATGATTGAAGTCCTTGTAAATGCAGATGATTTCGGGTTAACTAAAGCGGTGAATTATGGGATTTTGGATAGCCACAAATATGGAATTGTCAATTCGGCAACGATCATGATGAATGCGAAAGCAACGGAGCATGCGATTGAAATCGCAAAGAAGACACCTTCGTTGAAGGTAGGTATACACTTAGTGCTGACATGGGGTAAACCTTTATTGAGTGATGTTCCAAGTTTAGTTGACGAATCAGGTTTCTTTAAAAAGCAAGGGTTGATATATGGGGATCCTGCCGGTATTTCCTTGAGGGAATTGGAGAGGGAGTGGTCAGCACAAATCGAAAGATTCTTGGAATTTGGTCTATTTCCAACTCATTTCGACAGCCATCATCATGTACACGGGATCACAGCATTTCTACCTGTAATAAAAAAGCTGTCTGATAAATACGGATTGCCAGTGCGTAATGCCGGAAGGCACCTGGCTGGGATTCAAACCGTTACAGATATATTCCTGGACGATTTTTATGGAGATATGGTGGTTGAAGATTATTTTCAAAACTTGAAGGGGAGGGTAACGGATGGGGCGAGCGTGGAGATAATGACCCATCCTGCTTATATGGATGAAGAATTGATGGAAGTCTCCTCTTATAATGATAAACGCCTGAAAGAAACCCGGATTTTGACGAATGCAAAATTACCTGAGGGATTTTCCCTTAGATTCAGCATCAACCAAGTTAAGATTTGATTTCTTAAATTACAAAAGAGGACCATTCATCAAATGATGAATGGTCCTTTTAAATTCAATGAGTGCTATATCTAAAAATTAATAAGCCAAGCTGAATAGGGCTTTGATGTGTGATAGATAGCGAACATTACTTGCTTCTTTCATCAATGTAGCCGGAAGGCCTTTAAGGGAAGTGTTATTGGCCCCAACGGTTGCCACCGCATCCTTACGGCCAAGGCTCGCAAGTGTACCTGAGTTTACAGGTGAAAATTCTTCAAGTTTCTTGCCTTCAAAGGCTGCATATAGGTTGTATCCAACAAGCTCACCCATTTGCCAAGCATTTTGTGCAGTAGGAGCGTATGGACGGCCGCCTTCTGGAGGGAACGCAACGGCACTGTCCCCGACAACGAATACGTCATTATGGGATTTGGATTGCAAATACTCATTAACGGTCGCTTTACCGCGATCCACTTCAAGGCCTGATTCGCCTACGATAGGAAGAGCCGCAACTCCGCCTGTCCAAACAAGCGTATTGGCCGTTATCGTTTGTCCATCTTTCAATTCGATTTGATTTCCTTTAACACCCGTTATAGGCAGACCTGTCAAGAATTCAACGCCGCGTGCTTCCAAGCTTGTCATCGCACGTTCGATCAAGTGGTCAGGCAGGACCGGAAGGATTTTTGGACCAGCTTCTACTAGCTTGATTTTCAAGTCCTTGAAGTCCACTCCGAATTTTTTGGCGATTTTAGGGAAATGATCCACGATTTCACCGATTAACTCGACGCCCGTCAATCCGCCGCCGCCGATCACGATGGTTGCGTCCGCTTCATTATTCGTTTGTGCATATTCGCGGATGCGATCTTCGATATGTTTGTAAATCTTGTTTGCATCGTTTACGGATTTCAAGACCATGCTGTTTTCCTCAAGTCCCGGAATGCCGAAGAATCCTGTTTGGCTTCCTAAAGCAACAACCAGGGCATCATAAGATAAAGTGGAACCATTGGCAAGTTTCACTTCTTTGTTATCGACTGAGAAAGAATCCACTTTGGAAATGATAAGGTCGATATCTTTTCCTTTGAAAAGTTTTTCCAACGGAATGGAAACGGCTTGTTCAGAAATGGATCCGCCTGCAAGACGGTGCAATTCAGTGATGATTTGGTGTGTTGGAAATTGGTTTACCACTGTAACCTTTACTTCATCTTTATTGTAATATTCACGTACGGATAAGGCAGATAGCAATCCAGCGTAACCTGCACCTAAGATGACGATTTGTTTTGACATAGTTAATCCCCCGTCCTTACTGATTGAAAGTTTATCAAATTATTTTTGGTTTTTACGTTCTGAAGAGACTTCAAGAAAAGCTTGGGCGAAACGGAAAAGTTTTTGTGCTTGAGGGTCTTTCATCATTCTTAACAGACCAAAAAGACCGATCACGTCATGATTCACTTCAGCACGATCCTTAGCTTCGATGGCAGTAGCCGCAAGCCCTTTCACTGAATCGACTACAGGTGTCGCGATCTCCGAAATGGCGCTGACCGTATCGTTTTTCAAAACATCATCAGTCGCAACCGATTGAGCGAAATCATAAGACTTTGTTAAAATATTCACTAACTCAGT